>CAVBQH010000079.1:0-10443 GCA_963597485.1 Acutalibacteraceae bacterium | reverse complement strand
GAGTTGAGTAGAAGAGAGGCAGAAAGTATATGGCATTATTAACGATCCGCGAAATCGGAGATCCGATTCTTAATAAGAAGGCAAAGGCAGTCGAGGAAATGACACCCCGCATTCAGGAGCTCATCCGGGATATGCTGGAGACGATGTATGAGGCCAACGGTGTGGGCCTTGCCGCACCGCAGGTCGGCATTCTCAAGCGCATTGTGGTCATTGATATCAGTGAAGAGAGAAATGATCCGGTGGTCTTTATCAATCCGACCATTGTAGAAAGCTCCGGAGAGCAGACCGGGTATGAGGGCTGCCTTTCTGTTCCCGGCAAGTCCGGCGTGGTGACACGACCTGATTATGTGAAGGCCATTGCCTTTGACGAGAACATGGACGAGTATGAAATCGAGGGAACGGATCTGATGGCACGGGCTATGTGCCATGAGTTTGATCATCTGGAAGGAAAGCTCTACGTGGACCTTGCAGAGGGCGGCCTTGTGGATAACGAGGAGCTTATGCAAAGCGAGGAGTAAGGCAATATGAGAATTGTATTCATGGGTACGCCGGATTTCGCAGTGCCGGCACTGAAGGCTCTGGCTGAGTCGGACAGGCACCAGGTAACGCTGGTGGTGACGCAGCCGGATCGGCCGAAGGGAAGAAGCGGAAAGCCCGCACCCTCCGATGTTAAAAAATGCGCACTGGAATACAATATTCCGGTATTCCAGCCCGAGAAAATCCGTGAAAAGGAAGCAGCTGATCGGTTGTATGAGGAAAAGGCGGATATCTTTGTGGTGGCTGCCTTTGGCCAGATTCTTCCGAAGGAGATTCTGGAGATGCCGCGCTACGGATGTGTCAACATTCACGGGTCTCTCCTGCCCAAATATCGCGGTGCCGCGCCGATCCAATGGGCGGTGCTAAACGGAGAAAGACAAGCCGGCAATACCATCATGCAGATGAATGAGGGCCTGGATACCGGTGATATTCTGGCGCAGGAGTCTGTCCTTCTGGAGGAAAGGGAGACGGCAGGATCCTTGTATGAGAAGCTGTCACAGATGGGCGGCTCGCTCCTGTTAAAGACGCTGGATCTTCTGGAAAAGGGCGCGGTCATTCCGGTTCCTCAGGATGATGCGAAGTCCTGCTATGCCAAAATGCTCCGAAAGGAAATGGGACAGATCGATTGGAATAAAAGCGCAGAGGACATTGGACGGCTGGTACGCGGTATGAACCCGTGGCCAAGCGCCTATACGCACTGGAACGGCAAGCTTTTGAAAATCTGGATGGCAGCTCCGGTATCGGAGAAAGATTCAGAGGCCTTGGAAGGCACTGCGTCGGCAAAGAATACGCCGGATGTAAGGCCCGGAACGGTGGTGACTGCGGCAAAGGACCGTTTATGGATACAGACCGGAAATGGCCTTCTGGCACTGGAGGATCTGCAGCTGGAGGGCAAGAAAAGAATGCCGGCCGCGGCATTTCTCATGGGCTGCCGGATGCAGCCGGGGGATGTACTGGGACAGGAATAGGCACCGAATAGGAATGGAGTCGGAGTTCATCGGAAGGTGAGGACGAATATGGGTTACGGTTACGGATATTACTATTACGATTACACAATGATTCTGGTGGTCATCGGTGCGCTGCTGTGCCTTTTTGCAAGTATGCGCGTTCAGTTCACATACCGCAGATATGCAAGAACCGCTGCAGCCTGCGGCATGACGGGAGCTGAGGTAGCCAAGGAGATCCTGCGGCGCAACGGCGTATACAATGTGTCGGTGCAGCGTGTTTCCGGAGAGCTCACGGATCACTATGATCCGTCCAAGCAGGTGGTGAACCTTTCGGATTCTGTGTACGGCTCGCACTCGGTGGCGGCGCTTGGCGTAGCGGCGCATGAATGCGGGCATGTGATGCAGCACGAGCAGGGCTATGTCCCGCTGCAGATCCGGACCGCACTGGTACCGATTGCCAATTTTGGCTCCAATGCCGGAATCTGGATCGTTATGCTGAGTCTGATCCTGGGACTGTCTCAGACGTTTACCACCATCGGAATTGTGCTCTTCTCCGCAGGTGTTTTGTTTCAGATTGTTACGCTCCCGGTGGAATTCAATGCCTCCAGAAGGGCGCTGGTGATGCTGGAGCAGTACGGAATTCTCGGAACGGATGAGAACCGGAAGGCAAGAGCGGTTCTGCGGGCGGCAGCGCTGACCTATGTTGCGGCAGCGGCTGCTTCGATTCTGCAGCTTCTGCGTCTGGTGCTGCTCTCAAGGAGCCGGAACAGCCGGGAGGACTAAGCCGTGCACATCCGAAAGCTTTCAAGGGAAAACAAATTGGATTACGAGTTTTAAAAGGAAGGATGCTGTGGGAAACGAGAACACTGCACAGAAAAGAGAAAATAATGCAAAGCCGGCACAGGTGAATCTGCGGGAGCTGGTCTGGATGATTCTGACGGACCACGAGCTGCACGGAACCTATGTCAATGTTCTGCTGAAGCGGACACAAGATCGCTATGCAGATCTTCCGGTATCACAGCGGGCTTTCATTAAGCGCCTGACAGAAGGCACCATCGAGAGGGAGATTGAACTGGACACCGTGATTCAAAATCACGTCAAGGATCAGGAGATTCGCATCAAGCCGCAGGTTCGGTGCCTTCTGCGAATGAGTCTGTATCAGATTTTCTACATGGACAGCGTGCCGGATTACGCTGCCTGCAGCGAGGCTGTGAGAATCTGCAAGCGACGGAAAATGGCGCAGGCAGCCGGCTTTGTCAACGGTATTCTTCGCGGCGTGTGCCGGGAAAAGGAGGCTGCAGCCCGGGAAGGACGGGAATATATTCCTACAAAGCCGGTTCCGAAAGCGGTTCGCACAAGGCCCAGCAGTGCGGTTGTAGTGGTCGCCGGCAAGCGCACAGATGCTGGCAGGAAGGCTGCTTCCGAGGAAGTAAAAGGGGAGGAAAAGGCCGGGCAGGATACGCCGGAAGGTCTCTTGCAGCTTGAGAGAATGTATTCCATCCCGCTTCCGATTCTTCAGCTGTGGCAGGAGCAGCTGGGGGAGGAACGTCTGGAGCCTTTGTGCCGTTCGATGATGGAAATTCGCCCGGTGTGCATCCGTCTGGACCCCAGACTCTCATCCGGGGAAAAAGAGACGGTCCTTGCATCGCTTCAGGACGCCGGCGTAGAGGTTTCCCATGGGAAATGGGCGGCAGACGCATATTTGCTCCGACATGTGCCGGGACTGTCCGGGCTTCCGGGTTTTGCAGAAGGAAAGTGGACGGTGCAGGATGAGTCGAGCCAGCTTGTTGCCTATGCGGCAGGAATTGCGGGCCCCGGTAAGGATCTTGAAGGAGCAGTGCAGGTGTATGACCTGTGTGCGGCGCCCGGAGGAAAGTCCATGCTGGCAGCAGCCTGCCTGCCGGAAGCTCTCGTGCATGCCTACGATCTTACAAAGGATAAGACGGATCGCATCCGCTCAGGACTTGGACGGATGAAGCTTCACAATGTCCTTGTGGAGGAAAATGACGCGTCCAATCCAAGAGAAGATCTGCAGGGAAAGGCGGATCTGGTTTTGTGCGATGTCCCGTGCTCGGGACTGGGAGTTATGACGCGCAAGAGAGATATCAAATACAATGTGACACCGCAGAAGCTCCGCTCCCTGATTACACTTCAGAAGAAAATAGCGGCAAATGCCGCCAGTGTCCTCAAGCCCGGCGGTGTCCTGATTTACTCCACCTGCACCATTAACCGGCAGGAAAACGAAAAGATGGCGGAGTATCTGGAGAAGAAGGTGGGCCTTATTCCGGAGAACATAACGAATTATCTTCCGGAGAATTTCCCGGGCGTTGAGGGAAACTGCGTGCAGCTCTTCCCGGATGTGCATGGAACGGATGGATTCTTTATGGCCAGGTTCCGCAAGCCGGCGCAGTAGGGGCGTGGATGTTGGCCAATCGACAGGGTAGCGGCAGGATGTCCGGATCGGATACCTCCGCCAGGACCCGTCGATTGGCCAAGGAACGGAGACTACAGGAATGGACGAGCGTAATAACATGAAGCCTGACATCAAATCGCGGCCTCTTGAGCAGCTGACAAAGGAGCTGACAGCGGCCGGATTTCCGAAATTTCGCGCCGCGCAGCTCTACCGCTGGCTGCATGTGCAGCAGGCGCAGAGCTATGAAGAAATGACGAATCTCCCGGCGGCGTTTAAGCAGTGGCTGTCGGAGAACTATTCCATGACAAAGCTTCTGGTGCTGGACCGTCAGATTTCTGCATTGGACGGCACACAGAAGTTTTTGTTTGCACTGCCGGACGGAGAGACCATCGAAAGTGTCTTCATGAAATATAAATTCGGGAACAGCATCTGTGTTTCTTCGCAGGTGGGCTGCCGGATGGGATGCCGTTTCTGCGCTTCGACGCTGGACGGACTGCGCAGAAATCTTCTTCCCGGAGAGATACTGGAGGAGATTTACACCATCGGGAGGGTAACCGGCGAACCGGTTTCCCACGTGGTGGTGATGGGGACCGGCGAGCCACTGGACAATTATGATAATCTCCTTACATTCCTGCGCATGCTTACGGACGAAAACGGGAGGAATCTCTCGATGCGCAACGTGACTGTCAGCACCTGCGGCATCGTTCCGCGGATCTATGATCTGGCGAAGGAGCAGCTTTCCATTACGCTGGCCCTGTCTCTTCATGCAGCAACGGACGAGAAGAGAAAACAGATCATGCCGGTTGCCAATCAGTATTCAGTGGAGGAGTGCATGGCGGCCTGCAGAGCGTATCTGGACACCACCGGCCGGCGCGTAACCTTTGAATACAGTCTGATCCGCGGCGTCAATGACAGTGCGCTGGACGCCTCGCAGCTGGCCGCGCTGGCAAGGCAGGTGGAGGCCCATGTTAACCTGATTCCGGTGAATCCGGTCCGGGAGAGAGAGTTTGAGCAGCCGGATCTGTCGGCGGTACAGGCCTTTTGCGGCAAGCTTGAAAAACATGGAATAAATGTTAGTATTAGGAGAGTGTTAGGACGGGATATTGACGGCGCATGCGGACAGCTGCGGCACCGGCATATCAAAGAACAGACAGACTGAGAGGATGGGAAGGAATGCATTCTTTTTCCATTACCGATATCGGCAGACGAAGAAAAATGAATCAGGATTTTGTCTGCGCATCCGATGAAAGCGTGGGGCATCTGCCCAATCTGTACCTTTTGGCCGACGGCATGGGCGGGCACAGGGCCGGTGACTATGCTTCGCGGTTTACGGTGCGTGAAACGCTGCGGCTATCCGCGGCAAGTCATAAGACAACGGTCATGGAGATCCTGGGAGATTCGCTGCATGCAGTGAATCTGAATCTTCATGCGACAGCCAGTATGCGGGAGGACTTGTATGGATGCGGCACCACGGTGGTGGCGGCCTGCGTTACAGACGGCATTCTTCATACGGCTAATGTAGGGGACAGTCGTTTATATATTGCCGGAAGGAATGGAATTCGTCAGATCACTGTAGATCACTCGCTGGTGGAGGAAATGGTGCTGGCCGGGAGTCTCGATGCCAAAAAGGCGCGGACCCATCCGGACAAGAACGTGATTACAAGGGCTGTAGGAGCAGAGGAATACCTCGATGTTGACTTCTTTACCACCAGGCTGGAGGAGGATGACATCGTACTGATGTGTTCGGACGGCCTTACGAATATGGTGGAGGATGAGGATATTTACCGCATTCTCTGCGAGAATGATTCATTGGAGTCGAAGGCAAGAGCGCTGGTTGATGCAGCCAATCAGGGGGGCGGACTGGACAACATTTCCGTCATTTTGATCGCTGCCTGACAGGAGATTGCTACATGATAAAGACCGGTATGCTGATTGCGGACCGCTATGAGGTGCTTGAGAAAACCGGCACCGGCGGAATGTCCGT
The DNA here is from genome assembly GCA_963597485.1 of Acutalibacteraceae bacterium. Classification (GTDB taxonomy): domain Bacteria; phylum Bacillota; class Clostridia; order Lachnospirales; family Lachnospiraceae; genus CAG-791. The sequence goes on along the minus strand of CAVBQH010000079.1, from coordinate 4,562 downwards.
TGTATATAGAGCGAAGGATCACAAATTAAATCGAACTGTCGCGATAAAGGTACTCAAGCAGGAATTCTCGGACAATGCCAATTTTGTCTCAAAGTTCCGTGTGGAGGCGCAGGCGGCAGCAGGACTGATGCATCCCAACATCGTTAACGTATACGATGTCGGTGAGGAAAAGGGCATGTACTACATTGTCATGGAGTACGTGGACGGCATCACCCTTAAAAAATATATTGAAAAGAAGTCACGGCTTACGACCAAGGAGGCCATCAGCATTGCCATTCAGGTCTCCATGGGACTGCAGGCAGCACATGCCAATCACGTCATACATCGGGATGTAAAGCCGCAGAACATTATGATATCCAGAGACGGAAAGGTAAAGGTGACGGACTTTGGCATCGCCAAGGCAGCTACCTCCAACACCATCACCTCCAACGTCATGGGATCGGTGCATTACACATCACCCGAGCAGGCAAGAGGCGGATATTCCGATGAGCGAAGTGACGTATACTCTCTTGGTATCAGCCTGTTCGAAATGCTGACAGGTCGTGTTCCGTTCAACGGAGAGACGACGGTGGCCATTGCCATCAAGCACATCCAGTCGCCGATGCCCTCGCCCAGGGAGTTCATACCGGATATCCCGGTCAGTGTGGAGCAGATTGTTTTAAAGTGCTGTGAGAAGAGTCCGGACCGGCGGTACCAGAACATGACTGAGCTGATCGCGGATCTCAAGCAGTCTCTGATTCATCCGGATGACGATTTTGTAAAGGTGATCAATCCGGATGAGGACGGCGCTACCCGAATGGCAGCACCGGCAGAGCAGTCCGAAATCCGCAGACGTGCTGCAAGGAGTGGTGATCTTTCGTATCAGGAACCGGCAGCAGAGCCATATGCAGTGGCTCAGGAGCCCTACGCGCCGGAGCAGCCTTATGCAAGTGAGCCGGTATACGAAGCAGCAACGCCGGGAGCTTCTGCGGATGTATATGAAGAGCCGGCTGCGGGGCCGGTGAATGAGGCAGCCTATTCAGAGCCCTATACCCGTGATACCTACGCGGCAGAGGAGTACCCGGATACCTACGAGGAGCAGCCGCGGCGCGGCACCTATTCCGAAGGCCGGGATGAACGATATACGGATTACGACCGGCGGCAGACTTCGGGGCGGCGCAGTACAAGGCGTCAGGAGCGGATCGATGAACCTCTCCGGAAGAATGCCGGCCATTACGATTCCTATGAGGATGACCGGTATGCAGATCGGTATGATCCGAAAAAGGAGCGGAGAGTTACCATTTTATCCGTCCTGGCAGCGGCCATTATCGGTGTTGCCATCATTCTTTTTGCGGCGGATAAGCTGGGCCTTCTTTCCCTGGGCGGTGAGAAGGCGGCGGAGGCCTCTACAGAGAATAGCATTACGCTTCCGGAGATTGCGGGACAGGATGCGGAGACACTGAAGAATACATTGAATTCGCTGGGACTGATTCCGGAGGTAACCTATCAGGAGTCTTCCACGGTGAATTCGGGTATCGTGATCTCTGCTGCAGATAAGGATGGTGTGGTCTTAAATGCAGGAGATCAGGTGGAGCTGGGCTCCAGCGTGGTTCTGACCGTCAGCACGGGACAAAGCGGCGTGGAGATCCCGGATGTAACGGGACTTAGCCGCGCAGAGGCCATTGTCAAGCTTAAGCAGAGCCAGTTCAGCAGTATTACCGTGCAGGACGGTGACAGCAGCGAAGTGGAAAAGGGACTGGTTATGGCCCAGTCTCCGGAGGCCGGAACGAAGGTTCCGACAGAGACCGCCATTACCATTACCATCAGCACGGGAAAGGGCGGCGATGAGCAGGTACAGGTGCCGAATGTGACCGGAATTACCAGTGAGGAGGCGATGGCGATTCTCACGGAGAACAACCTGCAGCTGGGAACCACTACAAAGGTGGAAACGGACGATGCCAGCAAGGACGGACTCGTTATTTCACAGAGTATCAAGGCGGATACCTATGTGGATGCGGATACCAAGGTGGATCTTTCTATCGGTACGGTGACTCAGGCACAGCCGTCCACCTATTCCTACTCAACAGAGATTACCGCTCCGACAGCAGAGGAGGCGCCGGATTACACGGCGGGGATGCAGGTTTATGTTGTCATCATAACGGGTGACGGACAGACACTCTTAAATACTACAACAACGGCGTTCCCGATTCCGGCAAGCTTTACCGGGATCACCAGCGCGACAGGAACACTGCAGATGAGCTATTCCTCGCAGGCAGCGGATGCCGTGGGCGGTCAGAGAGTGGTTACCAGACAGCTGACATTTACGCCGGAATCATAAGGCTTACAGGGACGGACGCAACAAGAGCTGCGGTCTGCGTATTTGCGGCAGGCCACAGCTTTTCTTATGTTATTACTGATGTGTCCCCAGATCGGAAAACTCCGCCAGGACCCGTTACTGAGCGGTGGTCATGCAGCAGCTCATGTGCGCCGAAGACGGCGGAAAGGAAAAGCAGATGCCAAAGGGCAAGATCATAAAGAGCATAGCCGGGTTTTACGAGGTGTACAGCGATGGCACCATCTACCGGTGTCGTGCGAAGGGCGTATTCCGCGCACTGAGGCAGAAGCCGCTGGTGGGAGATGACGTTATTTTTGATGTGACAGATACCGTAAGCGATCCGAAGGAGGGGAATGTCAAAGAGCTGCTGCAAAGACGCAGCGAGCTGGTGCGCCCGAATGTTGCGAATGTGGACCAGGCGCTTTTGCTGTTCGCGGTCACAAGTCCTGCACCGAGCTACAACATGCTGGATCGTTTTCTGATTTCGATGCAGAGGAGAAATGTGCCGATTGTTTTGTGCTTTAACAAAACGGACCTGGCAGGAGAGGAGATGCTCTCGGAATTGAAGAGCATCTATGGCCAGTGCGGGTGCCGCCTTTTGTTCATCAGTACAAAGGCGCCGGAGACCATGGAGGAGCTTCGCGGCGTTTTAAACGACAGGACGACGGTGGTGACAGGGCCTTCCGGTGCCGGAAAGTCCTCTCTGATCAACACACTCTGTCCGGAGGCCCGCATGGAGACCGGTGAGCTCTCCAGAAAGATTGCAAGAGGCAAGAATACCACACGGCACGTAGAGCTATTGCAGGCTGGAAGGAATACATTTCTTGTGGATACACCGGGCTTTACGTCACTGTATCTTCTGGATGTAGCACCGGAGGAGCTAAAGGGTTTTTATCCGGAATTTGCTCCCTATCAGGACAAGTGCCGCTTTCAGGGGTGCAATCACCTAATGGAGCCGGACTGTGCGGTCAAAAAGGCCGTAAAAAAGGGCGCCATCAGCAAGGTTCGATACACCAGCTATACAGAGATTTACGAAGAGCTTAAGGATAGGAAACAGTATTAGAGAAACGTTAATTTCATAGTACCTTGATTCCGGCACAGATGTCTTTATAATAATCGTGGCGCGGAAAGATTGCGCGGATGAATAAGAAAAAAGAGAGGTAACGGACAGATGGATTTTGTGAAAAAGAACGGAAGCGGCATATTGGTGTGCCTTGCGATTGCAATACCGTCGTGGCTTTTGGGAAAGACATTTCCGGTGGTCGGCGGCGCAGTCATTGCGATTCTGGCCGGAATGGTGATTACAATGTTCTGGAACAACAAGGGCGGGGCAGCAGCCGGCATTAAATGGACGTCTAAGATTATCCTGCAGGCAGCGGTCGTCCTGCTGGGCTTTGGAATGAATCTGGGGGTCATCTTTGAGACGGGCAGGCAGTCGCTTCCCATCATTCTCTGCACGATTACAACATCTCTTGTGATCGCGTGGCTTCTTCAGAAAGCACTCAAGGTTCCGTCCAATACATCGATATTGGTGGGCGTCGGATCGTCCATCTGCGGAGGCTCTGCAATTGCAGCTACAGCTCCGGTTATTGGTGCCGACGACGATGAAATTGCACAGTCCATTGCAGTTATATTCTTCTTTAATGTGCTGGCAGCCATCTTTTTCCCGATTCTGGGAAAGGCCATCGGATTTGATACGGTGCATGGGGATGCATTCGGTATTTTCGCTGGAACGGCCATCAATGATACATCGTCTGTAACGGCAGCGGCGTCAACCTGGGACAGCATGTGGAACCTTGGAAGTGAGACACTGAATAAGGCAGTGACGGTGAAGCTTACGAGAACGCTTGCCATTATCCCGATTACGCTGGTCCTGTCATTGATTCAGGCCAGAAAGAGCGCCGATGAGGGCAAGCAGGCGGAGGGCTTCAGCCTAAAGAAGTCATTTCCGATGTTCATCCTGTACTTTGTCATCGCAGCCGTTATTACGACCGTTTGCGTGCATATGGGTGTGGATTCATCCGTGTTCTCGCCGCTCAAGGAGCTCTCGAAGTTTATGATCATCATGGCCATGGCGGCCATCGGCTTGAACAGCAATGTGATTCAGCTGATCAAAACCGGCGGAAAGCCGATTGCAGTCGGTGCATCCTGCTGGTGCGGAATCACGATTGTGAGCCTTCTCATGCAGCATGTCATGAAGATCTGGTAATGTGGTTGCAAAGGATTTCCGATGAAAGGGTCAGTCTCC
>CAVBQH010000078.1:0-10679 GCA_963597485.1 Acutalibacteraceae bacterium | reverse complement strand
GATTATAGGTGCGGTTTGTTTTCAGAGCCTTCGCAGCGGAATTTGGCATATAACCCATTTCGGCTGCAACCTTGCGGACGCGCTGACGGGTCTCTTCTCCGATGTCTTTATGGTTATTCATTACCTTGCTGACGGTAGCAACGGAGACACCGCAAGCGGCGGAGATATCTTTTAATGAAACCATTTAATCAAACCTCTTTCTATAGATCCTAACAAATATCGCATCTAAAACGTTTTCGAATTAAGATTAGTACATAATGATATAAATCTCAATAAAAATACATAATTATTAAGCGTTTTAATGAAAAACAACGCAAAACCCGCCATAACTGTTGCGTATATGCCTATACAAAGCCTATAATAAGAGCAACATATGTGATACATTACTTAAACGTTTACTACTAATTAAGCCGAGCAGCCGCTGCGGCACGGATAAACCGACTCAAAGGAGGGAGTATGAAATTCGGCCATTTCGATGATACTGCCATGGAGTATGTCATTACAACACCAAAGACACCGCTTCCGTGGATTAATTATCTTGGAAATAAAGATTTTTTCAGTCTGATTTCCAATACAGACGGAGGATATTCTTTCTATAAAGATGCGAAGCTCCTTCGCCTGACCCGGTACCGTTACAACAACGTGCCGTATGACAGCAACGGCAAGTATTTTTATATTAAGGACGGCGACGAAATCTGGAATCCTGCCTGGCAGCCGACCAAGACGGAACTGGATTCCTACGAGTGCCGGCATGGGCTCGGGTATTCGCGATTTTCGTCCTCAAAGGACGATATCGAAGCGAATCTGCTGTGCTTTGTTCCTCTGGAGGATACGTGTGAAATCGAGCAGCTTCGTCTGACGAACAACAGTGATAAGACCAGGAATTTTCAGCTTTTCTCCTATGTGGAATGGTGCCTTTGGAACGCCTCGGATGACTGCGAGAACTTTCAGAGGAATCTGTCTACCGGCGAGGTAGAGGTGGTTGGCTCAACCATTTTCCATAAGACGGAATATCGCGAACGGCGTAATCACTATGCGGTTTATTCGGTGAACCGGGAAGTTGACGGCTTCGATACAATCCGCGGCGAGTTCATGGGCTTCTACAACGGTCCGGACCGCCCGCAGGCGGTAATAGAGGGAAGATGCCGCAATTCAGTGGCCAGCGGTTGGTCGCCGATTGCATCCCATCAGCTTAATGTGACGCTGGAACCCGGTGAGAGCAGGTCATTTGTGTTCGTTCTGGCATATATTGAGAATCCGGAGAATGAGAAGTGGGAAGACGGTACCACTGCCCGCGACGGAATCATCAATAAAACCCGCGCATTCCGACTCCTTGATAAATACAAAACAGACGAGGCTGTGGAGGCTGCATATACGAAGCTGCGCGAGTACTGGAAGGACCTGCTGACCCATTATACGGTAAAAACAACTAACGATAAAGTTAACCGCATGGTGAACATCTGGAATCAGTACCAGTGCATGATTACATTTAATATGAGCCGCTCTGCCTCGTATTATGAATCCGGAATCGGACGCGGCATGGGCTTTCGGGATTCGTGCCAGGATCTGTTCGGATTTGTGCACCTGATCCCGAAACGGGCCCGCGAGCGAATCATCGATATTGCCTCTACACAGTTCCAGAATGGCTCCGCTTATCACCAATATCAGCCGCTGACCAAAAAAGGAAATGCGGGAATCGGCTCCGGCTTCAATGATGATCCGCTTTGGCTGATAGCGGCGGTCAGCGCTTATACAAGAGAGACGGGTGATTATTCCATCTTGGACGAAATGGTTCCTTATGACAATGACATGTCAGTGGCAACTACCCTGATGGAACATCTGCAGAGATCGCTGAATTTTACCATGGAACATTTGGGACCGCATGATTTGCCGCTGATCGGACGTGCGGACTGGAACGACTGTCTGAACCTGAACTGCTTCTCTGAGCATCCCGGCGAGTCCTTCCAGACCTTCGGACCCTCGGAGGGACCGGTTGCGGAATCGGTATTTATCGGTGGAATGTTTGTAAAATACGGTGAGGAATATGCACAGCTTGCAGAGCTCAGAGGTGATGCGGCGGAGGCAGAGCGTGCTCGTGAGGCTGTAAAGCGCGTGTATAAGGCGGTTACAACTGCCGGCTGGGACGGTGAGTGGTTTGTCCGTGCATACGATGCAAACGGCAATAAGGTTGGCTCGAAGGAATGCGAGGATGGACAGATCTATATTGAGCCGCAGGGCTTTTGCGTTTTGGCAGGGTGCGGTGTGAAGGAGGGACTGGCTGATAAAGCGCTGGAATCCGTGGAGAAGCTGCTGGATACGCAGTATGGCATCTGCATCCTCTGGCCGGCTTATAAACGGTATCATCTGGAGCTGGGAGAGATCAGCTCTTATCCGCCGGGATACAAGGAAAATGGCGGAATTTTCTGCCATAACAATCCTTGGGTATCGATTGCGGAGACTGTGTGCGGACACGGTGACCGTGCGTTTGATATTTACCGTAAGACGTGCCCTGCGTATACAGAGGATATCTCGGAGATTCACCGGACAGAGCCGTATGTATACTGCCAGATGGTAGCCGGTAAGGAAGCCAAGTACTTCGGCGAAGGCAAGAACAGCTGGCTGACCGGAACGGCTGCATGGACATTTGCGAATATTTCGCAGTACATTCTTGGTGTTATGCCGACCCACAAGGGATTGTCCATTGATCCTTGTATTCCGAAGAATTTCGGTGATTTTGATCTGACGCGTAAATTCCGCGGAGTAACCTACCATATCCATGTTTCCAATCCGGAGCACGTGGAAAAGGGAGTGAAGCAGATGCTGGTGGACGGCACACTGGTGGAGGGCAATGTTATCCCGCTTGGCATCGATAAGGGAGAGTGTGAGGTTCATGTCATTATGGGATGATCGCTGTTCGCACAGATTCATGCCCTGCAAACGATGCATTAGTCTCTATGCAGTACGGTGACAGTATAGAATTTGAAAAAGGATGTTGACAAATATGAACAAATCAACTACACTAACATCTGTTGCGAAGGTCATTAGACACCGCATCAAATGTATGTGTAGCTCAGCTGGATAGAGCGTCTGGCTACGGACCAGAAGGTCGCGAGTTCGAATCTTGTCACATACAGAAGGAAGCCTCACACAGGAAACTGTGTGAGGCTTTTGTTGTTACTGCTTTCATAAACGGTATCGGCCATCACCATTTCTCGGTCAAAAGCGTAATCCGGGAGCCGGAGAAGGTAAGAAGTCCCTCATCCCGCATGCGGCATAGCTCCCGCGAGAGCGCACTTCGGTCTACGCATAAGAATTCTGCCAGCTCCGTGCGGTTATAGGGCAGGTGGTAGCAGCCCTTACTGTCCGGAATCAGGGTTTGCAGATAGATCTTCAGGCGATCCCGTACCCTTTTCTGTGCCAGAATTTTCACCTTTGTATTGAAAAACAAAAGCTGCTGCGCCATATCCTGGAGAAGATTGGCGGATACCTGCATCCGACAGGGACATCCGATGGTGTTGCCCGACATCAGTGCGCCAAAATCCAGGAGCATAACCGTGCAGTCGGAGCTGGCCTCAAGACAAACCGGACTGGTGGTCCAGCCGGTTGCAGCAAGCTCGGACCCAAATACCTGACCCTGCTGTAAACGACAGATGTTTACCTGATCTCCATTCTCGTCGTAAAAGAATTCCTCCACAGTACCATCCAGCATGACGCCGGCCTTCCTGCTGCGCTCTCCGTATTCCGTAATACGCATGCCCCTGTCATAGCGTGCCACCCGGGCGTGAAGGCAGGTAAGGACATCCTGGTATCTGCGCGGCTGGATATCACGGAACACACCGCATTTTTGTAAAACAGAATAGTACTGCTCGAAACTTTCTCCCATCTTAAAGCCATTCTTTCGAATCGATCGTTGCTGTGACAACGGCGCAGAGATCCTGCGCGTGGTATACTTTGTAACGACATTAGTCATAACTAATACAGATTTGATTATAGAAATATATAGTAGTTAAGTCAAACAAGGCGGTGGCACGCATCGAGGATTTTCTGTCGCAAATCTTCGATGTGGCTGAACGGATATACAAATCTGAGAAAGAGGGAAACATGTATTCACTGGGTATGGATCTTGGAACATCCACGATAAAGCTTGTTGTTCTTAAGGATGGAGAATTGGAACAAACGTGGAGGGATGTACATCACGGACGAATAGCAGAATGCCTGAAACGGGGACTGGAAAGTCTGCATTTACCCAGAGAGCAGGCTGTTTCTGTCTGCGTCACCGGAAGCAATGCGGAGGTTTTGACAACGCACCTGCCGCAGCTGGCCGGAATGGGAGATATCCCGGCTGCAGCGGAAGGCGTGCGGAAACTGGTGCCGGAAGCGGGTTCTGTCATAGAAATCGGCAGTCAAAGCTCCCGCTTTATCACGCAGCTGCAGCAGGCAGTGCCGCAGTTTGCGGTCAATGAGCACTGCGCCGGAGGAACCGGATCCTTCTTTGAGGATCAAATGTCAAGACTTGGCTGCCGGCTGGAGGACTACTCGCAGCTGGTACAAAAGGCCCAGAGCATTCCGCGTCTGTCCGGACGATGCGCCGTATTTGCGAAGACTGATATTATTCATCGGCAGCAGGAGGGATCTTCGATTCCGGACATTCTGCTGGGATTATGTTATGCCATGATTCGCAATTACAAAGCCACAATTGTGCGAAATCTTCCGCTATGCAAGCCCGTAGTATTCTGCGGAGGTGTAACGCAGAATACAGGAGTGATTCGAGCTATACGTGAGATTTTTCAGCTCGAAGAGGGGGAATTGATTATCCCGGAGCATGCCTGCTATGAGGCGGCGCTTGGCGCAGCAATCCACGCGCAGGGAAACTACACCGTGGAAGTGCTGCTATCCGGTCTTGGCGGCGCGCAGAAGGCGCATCGGGAATCTGCATGCCTTCCTCCGCTAATGCTGCGGGAGGGAACGAATCTTGCAGAGCCGCAAAAGACAGAGATCATTCCGGAGCAGGGGTGTGCATTGGGAATTGATATTGGGTCTACCAGTACGGATCTCGTCCTCATAGGAAGTGATGGCACACTGGTGGATTTTCAGTATCTTCGAACAGCAGGGAATCCGGAGGGTGCCGTGAGGAAGGGGCTTGATCGGATTCGGGAAAAGTACGGAGATGTTGTTTTCACGGCGGTAGGCGTCACCGGGTCCGGGCGCGAGCGAATCGGAAAGCGGATCGGCGCCGATGCGGTACGGGATGAGATTACGGCACAGGCCAAAGGGGCGGCATACTGGGTGCCGGAGGTGGATACAGTATTTGAGATCGGCGGTCAGGACAGCAAGTACATCAGCCTGAAAAACGGCGAGGTTGTTGATTTTCAGATGAATAAAATCTGCGCCGCAGGAACCGGCTCCTTTGTAGAAGAGCAGGCGGCAAGGATGGGAATCTCGCTTGGTGATTTCGGCCCATTGGCGCTGACGGCGGGGCATCCGGCATCGCTGGGAGAGCGGTGTACGGTCTTTATTGAGACGGCGATTGCATCGGCTGCGGCAGAGGGAGTGTCACAGGCGGAAATTGCGGCAGGCCTGTGTCATTCCATCGTGCAGAATTATCTGCACAAGGTGGTTGGCTCGAAGCCGGTAGGGGAGCATATCGTGCTGCAGGGCGGTGTCGATTACAACCCGGGAATTGTGGCGGCATTCCAGTCAGCTTATGGTGAGAGAGTGCAGGTGAGTCCTTGTTTTTCCATCAGCGGAGCCTTTGGAGCGGCGCTTCTGGCGCAGGAGGCCGTCGGCAACGGGAGCAGTACCTTTACCGGATTTGACGGACCGGTGCATCAGGAGGATGCGAGGAAGAACGAGGAGATACAGCGGAATATCGAGTTTTACCGTCAGGCAGATCGGCTCCTTCTGGATGGGTATACCGGGGAACGGGATCCGGGCAAAAAAACGGTTGGGATTCCGTTTGTTCTGATGATTCACAAGTTCTTTCCTATGGCCAATGCCTTTTTCACATCGCTTGGCTACAACGTGCTCCTGACGGAGCCTACGAGTGAAGACACGATCCGGCTGTCGCAGCAGCTGGCTCAAGGGGAAACCTGTTACCCCGTGAAGCTGATCTACGGGCATATGCAGCAGCTGATTGACCGGAAGGTGGATTATATTTTCCTGCCGACCATTCATACTATGAAGCATGAGAAAAGCCATGTGAAGCACAACTATGGCTGCGTATATATGCAGACGGCTGCGGTATCAGTGGCCAGAGCGATGCAGATAGAAAACTACGGAATTCAGCTGCTGAGTCCTGTATTCGACCTTGATTTTGGCAAGGAGGCCATGGCGGGGGCCATGGTCGGGCTGGGCGAAATTCTGGGGATTCCAAAGCCGCTTTGTGCCAAGGCACTTTTATCCGGGGCGATGGCTGTGCGCCGTCATACAGCGGCTGTGGAGAAAAAGGGGAAGGAGCTTTTGGCATCGCTGAAACCGTCCGATAAGGTGCTGGTTCTGATTACGCGCAATTACGGCGTATCAGACCCGGTCCTGAATATGGGAATTCCGGAGCTTTTGCTGGAACGAGGGTATAAGGTGATTACGCTCAGTCATCTGCCGGCACATTCACTGGACATTTCGGAGGAATACGAAAATCTGTTTTACCCCTTTGGGCAGCATATTATTTCCGGAGCCAAAATAATAGCTTCCCATCCCAATCTGTATGCCGTTTATCTGACGAATCACGGGTGCGGGCCGGATACAATGCTGGCACATCTGTTTCGGCAGGAAATGGGAGACAAGCCGTATCTGCAGATTGAGGTGGATGAGCATTTTTCGAATGTTGGCGTGATTACGCGTATTGAAGCCTTTTTAAACAGCCTGCATCAGCGCTCTGCTGCGGAGGCGTCAACCGATCTGAACGCAGAGAGGATAGAAATAAGGTCCTGCCATATAAAGACAGCACCAAGTGCGGAGCTTCCGCTCTGCCTGCCGGCAATGGGGGCATATTCACAAATGTTTGCATCCTATTACCGGCAGCTTGGAATGGAGGTACGCTTGCTGCCGTCGCCGGATGAGCGCGTATGGGGACTCGGGCGTGCACATACCAGCGCGAAGGAATATCTGCCTTTTCCGATGCTGCTGGGCAGCATTTTGGCACAATGCGAGGATGTGCGTACGGACGGAAACGGAAAAGTGTTCGGAGAAAACGACGGCAGGAAGGTGCAGTTTCTGATTCCGCAGACACAAGGGGCAGAAGCGGATGGCTTGTATTCGCGTGTTATTTACTCGGAGCTGACTCCCGCGCTGCGGGAGCAGGCAGAGCTGGTCAGTCCGGTATTGGAGACGCTGCCGTCCTGCGCCCAGGATCCGGATGCATTACTGCGCTCTGCAGTAATGGGGGATCTGGTTTATGCAGCACCGTGGCAGGAAAGGGAAGCCCTGACAAATCAATGGAGTGATGTCTTAAGCTGGGAGGAGCTTTATGATCTGGCCGGGAAAATCGGTGAAGGCTCCGGTAATGCTACAGATGCCGTCAAAGGAAGATTGGGCGCCGTAGGAACGCCGCTATGCCTGACGGAGCTTGACAGCGGCGTACTGGCTACGCTGGAACGGGAAGGCTGGAAGATTCTGCGTGCACCTCTGAGTGAGGCTCTGTGGGCTTTGTGGATGGATAATCCGGATGATAATAAGGGGCAGGAGGAATGGTTGGAGCAGATGCGGCAGCACCTGCAGCGAATTGGAAGTGAGCTGGGAGAGCGGAGCGCTTTTGCGGCAGATACGGCGGATCTTTTGAAGATAGCGCATCAGGCGCTGCCGGACTTTGCCGGCGGAAACGGCCGCTATCGCTTTGCAAAGGCAGTGGAACTCTCTGGTAGCATGCAGGGCATTTTGATGCTGGCACCGCGCTATGAGAATACGGCAATGATTCTGGACATGCGGGGCGTGAAGGAGGCGAGCAAGGCACCGGTATTCGAGATGTCCATGGACAACGACTGGGATGAAGCGGCCTGGGGAAGGCTGCGGTCGTTTCTCTATTACATATAGTGATTGTTCAACCCCATCTCGAAGTGGTTGGCCAGAGACACTCAAAATAAAAAGCTGCGCGAAAGCGCAGCTTTTATTAGAGATATCGGATTTCTGTTTTGACCAGATTCCCGTCTGCATCGGTTTCCATTACAGCGTAGGAGGGTCGATATCCTGTCTGCCGAGGGTATCCGAGGCTCCCGGGATTTAAAAGCAGGATGCCGTTTCGGGAGGTCTCCAGGAGCGGAATATGTGTGTGACCGAAAATGGCAATCTGACAGTGCCGCATGCGGGCTTCCCGTTCGATGGCTTCTGTCGAAAGATATACCTGATAAAGATGACCGTGAGCTACAAAGGCCCGCTGTTTACCAATCGGCACCAGAAGCGTGCGAGGAGAAAGCGCGGCATGATCGTTGTTGCCGGCAACGTATAAAATCGGCATACCTGCAATCCGGGAAAACTCATCCTCGGACCCCTCTGCATCACCGGCATGAATAATCATATCGACAGGAGCTTCCCTCTCCATGACACGGAGAAACTGCTCGTCTCTGCGATGCGTGTCGCTGATGATGAGGATCTTCATGAGACAGACACCTTCCGAAGCACATCCATCATACTGCGCAGTGCCTTTCCGCGGTGAGAAATGGCGTTTTTTTCTTCGTCCGTGAGCTCCGCGCTGGTCTTTCCAAGCTCCGGAAGATAGAAAAACGGATCATATCCAAAGCCGTGCTGACCGCGGATGGAGTCTGCGATCTCGCCCTCCATAGCAGCAGTTACCACGCATTCCTTCAGCTCTTTCACATCATCTGTGCCGGCAGCGCCTGCAGGCAATGTGTGCGCGGGATAGACTGCGGCACAGGCGCAGACAAAGCGAGCGCTGCGCTCCGGACCGGAGAGCCCCTCCAGCTTGTACAAAATCGCCCCCATCTTCTCGGGATAGGAGGTGTCACGGCCAAGATATCTTGCCGACAAAATGCCGGGCGCCCCGTCCAGTGCATCCACGACCAGCCCGGAGTCATCCGATAGGACAAAGGTCGGCACATCCGGATCCAGAGGCGCTGCAAGAGGTGCAGCGAAGAGAAGCCGGGCGGCGGCTCTAGCCTTTATGAGAGCATTTTCCTCGAAGGTGGTTCCGTTTTCCTCCGGATCCGAGGAAATGCCAACCTCCCGCATGCTGAAAACGGCAAGCTCCGGGTCATTCAAAATCTCCCGGATTTCCCGTACCTTATCCTGATTTCCGGTTGCAAACACCAGCTGCATCTTCATAGATCATAGCCTTTCCGAATTTTTACCGGCGATTGCTCCCGGGCTTGGGTCCCGGGAACATATAAAAATACGTCTTGATCATACCATTGTAGATCTTACGGTTCTTCTGTGATTTCAGGTTCAGCGCCTTTTCGGCATCGGCATAGGAGGTAATCACGTACATGGACCAGGAGGAGAGCGCTTTATAGCGTTCACCTAAGGTGCGGTATAAGCTGATCAGCTCCTGCGCCTGCTCCTTTTCACCCTCGAGACGCTCGCCATAGGGCGGATTGGTGATGATGAAGCCAAAAGACCGCGGATGAGAGAGCTCGCTGACAGGACGTACCTGGAAGTGAATCAGGTGATCCACTCCGGCCAGCTTGGCGTTTTCTCTCGCTGCATAAATGGCATCCCGATCGATGTCATACCCTTGAAGATCGCAGGTTACATCGGTATCAATTTCCTCCCGCAGCTCCTCTCGAACTTCTGCCCAGGAGGAGGCGGGGATCAGATTGGTCCAGCTTTCTGCAGTAAAGCTCCGCGTAAGTCCCGGAGCAATATGGGCACTGAGCATGGCGGCCTCAATCAGGAAGGTTCCGGATCCGCAGAACGGATCCACCAGTGTCCTGCCCGGCTTCCACGGCGTGAGCTGAATCAGACCGGCGGCCAGATTTTCCGCAATGGGAGCGGCCACCTTATATTTGCGGTAGCCGCGCTTGTGCAGGGATTCTCCGGTGGTGTCAATGGCGACTGTTACCTGATCCTTTTTAAGGAACACGCGGACCGGAAAAGAATTGCCGGTTTCCGGGAACTGCGTCAGCCCATAGTGCGCGGACATGCGGGATACCATGGCCTTCTTCATGACGGACTGAATGTCCGAGGGAGAGAAGAGCTTGGACTTCACACTGGATGCCTTGGTTACCCAGAATCTGGCATCGGAAGGAAGGTAGTCCTCCCAGGGGATCGCCTTGGTACCCTGAAAGAGGTCCTCGAAGGATTCCGCGTGGAAGGAGCCGACCTTTAAGAGGACTCGTTCTGCCACTCGAAGCGAGAGATTGGCGCGGACAATGGCATCCATGTCGCCCTCAAAGCTGACACGGCCGTCGTCCACCTCGGTAATCTCATAGCCAAGATCATAGATTTCGTTTTTTACAACACTCTCGAGCCCGAAATGGCAGGGAGCGATCAATTCATATGTTTGCATATGCGCATTATATGATACCAGTACATCGTTTGCAAAATTTAAAATCGATGTACAAGAAAGGGAACCCTCTTTTTGGAGGATTCCCTTCCTGAAGCTACTGATAGCTGCGGTTAAACGTCTGCCAAGCGATGAACTTCGGCGAAATCAGACGTTACCCTGTGCAAGCATAGCATCGGCAACCTTCTCGAAGCCGGCGATGTTGGCTCCGGTTACGAAGTCGCCC
>CAVBQH010000077.1:0-10801 GCA_963597485.1 Acutalibacteraceae bacterium | reverse complement strand
CTGTACCATCTCTTCATCACTATAGCCGTTTTTTTCCTGCATCGACAGAAGAACTGCCGGCATCACGCCGCAGGAACCTGCCGTAGGCGCTGCTACAATGCGCTTCATGCAGGCATTGGATTCCGCTACGCGCAGCGCCCGTTCCATCACATGGGCTGTAAAAGTTCCGCACAAAAGCTGTCCCTTCTCTGCTCGCAGCCGGATCTTCTCTGCATCCTTCCCCACGAGACCGCTGGACGAGCAAAGCGACGCATCATATTTGGCATCCGAGTCCTTCATGGCCTGATAAATGCCGGTCATCTTTTCGAAGGATTCCTCTTTCGTAATTCCGGATTCCCGGCAGTCCTCCTCCTGCACCACCCTCCAGAACGGAGTACCTGATTTGCCGCATTCCTCGATAATATCCTCTAATGCCTTAAACATGCTGTCATCTCCTCTGCATTGGTGCATCGTTTGCAAATGATGCGCTAGGCCGGGCTGTAGTACGTCACCTTCTCGACGCCCTCCAGGTGCTCCAACCAGCGAACCGACTCCCGGGGAATCTCCTGGTCGCACTCCAGCACCATCACCGCATGTCCGCCTCGTCCGGAGCGATACAGCTGCATGGTGGCGATATTGACGGATTTATGCTGCAGCATGGATGTCACCTCTGCCACATGACCCGGCTGGTCCTCGTTGTGAACCACCAGTGTTGGATAATCTCCGCTGAAATTCGCCTGCAATCCGTCCAGCTCTCGGATCAGAATGCGTCCGCCGCCGACAGAGACACCGACAATCTCCAGCTCCCTGCCAGAGGTCGAGGTCAGAACCAGCCTTGCAGAATTAGGATGAGCTTCCTCTCCCAGATCAATTCCGCTGAAATGAAACTCCATTCCCGCTTTCCTTGCCAGCTCGAAGCTGTCTGCAATCCGGTCATCATCCACAGAAAGTCCCAGAAGTCCGGCAATCAGCGCGCGATCCGTTCCATGGCCGCTCCCCGTTGCCAGAAACGACCCATGAAGTCCGATATCTGCCTTCCGGACCTCCTCGCCCAATAGCTTTCGGCTGACATTTCCAATCCGAACCGCTCCTGCCGTATGCGAGCTGGACGGTCCTACCATCACAGGTCCTACCACATCAAATAGGTTCATGCCGTCTCCTTTGTGTCCTACCATGCTGTCTCGGAGCGTATGCTCCATGCACGACGATTCCATGACCAGAAGCTACAGATTATGATGCAGGCTCTGCCTGCAAAGTTCTCGCCTATTCGAGGCCGAACATGGTATTCAGCACCTTTTTCCCAGATTCCGTACGGAAGAGATTGTCGCGCACATTCCCGGCGACCTCCTTGGATTCTCCATCCTCGAACAGATTTACCAGAAAATCCGCTTCCACCAGGATCTGATAATCCGCCCCCTCAATATTGCTGTAGGTATGGTGATGCCCGACAAGGAATCGCACCCGTTCAATCACCGGCACAGAGAACCCCAGCGGCTTCATCAGCTCTGCCGCGGCATCCGGTCCCTCCTGCTCCTGCAGTTTTCCATTCTGATAACCGAACTTCTGCTCCGCCACCCGGCAGCCGATGTCGTGAACATACGCCGCTGCCTCCAGTGTAAACTGCGTATCCGCATCCAGGTGCTCCATCTCTCCGATCAGCTTTGCATAGCTGTGCACCTTCGTGAAATGCTGTATTCTCTTCGGATCACCGTCATCAAATCGAATCATCGCCAGAAACAGCTCATGAAGGAGCTGCGAATTCTGCATATCTTCCATAATATATTTCCCTTCTAAATAGATTTCTCTTCTTCAAACGCTGATGTAACTATTCAGAGCCCATTCGCAAAATCGCTGCTGCACAGCTTTCCTTTTGCTCATGTGGCGTTCTGCCACAGGTCGCATCCATCAACCAGCAAAAACATACTTTTCCAGCCGATGGAATGCTTCCTCCACACGGCTTTTCGGCAGCGCCAGATTCATACGGATGGTATCCGGCTTGCGGAACTGTCTTCCATCCTGCCAGATAACTCCTACAGAGATGCCGGCACGAATCAACTCCTCAATGTCCTTTCCATGCTCCTCCAGCCAGTCATGGCAGTCCAGATACAGCATATATGTTCCCTGCGGCTTCGATACCTGCACGCCGTGGAAATGCTCCTGAATAAACGCGCACGCCCAGTCCACATTCTCCGTCAGGACGCTTCGAAGCTCCTCCAGCCACTCTTCACCCTCCGGTTCATAAGCCCCGATCAGCGCATGCATGGACAGTACATTCATGCTGTTGTAGCAGGACATCTCCGACTGCTTCACTAATCGATCACGAAGGTACGAATTGTAAATAATATGATAGGAGCCCACCAGGCCTGCCAGATTGAACGTCTTCGACGGCGCATAGGCCGCAATCACACGGTTTCTCGCATCCTCCGATACGCTCTGCGTCGGAATATGATGATGTCCCTCCAGAATCAGATCTGACCAGATCTCATCCGAGAAAACAACGCAGTCATTCTTCCGGAAGATCTCCATCGCCTTCTCAATTTCTTCTCTCTCCCATACTCGTCCGCATGGATTATGCGGAGAGCAGAATACTGCAAAATGGATATGATTCTCACGAATGACACGGTCCATATCCTCATAGTCCATTCTCCAGATCCCCTGCGCATCCTTCACCAGAGAGGACGTTATCACCTCTCGCCCGGTTGCCGCCATGGTGTGTGAGAATCCGATATAGGTCGGCGAATGGAAGAACACCTTCTCTCCCGGTGTTGTAAAGGCCTGCAGGGCTGAGCTCAGGCAGCCCAGGACACCATTTTCATATCCAATATCTTCCTTCGTCAGTCCCTCCACGCCATTTCGCCTCGCCTGCCAGCGAATGATCGCATCATAATACTCCTTGCTGGGGAAAAAGTATCCGAACATCGGATGCCCCATCCGCTCAATCACATGCTCCTGAATGGTGGGAGCAGTGGGGAAATTCATATCCGCAACCCACATGGGAATCCGATCGAATCCCTCCTGAACCTCGGCATGCTCAAATGGGATCATGTCCACAGCAATGGCATCCTTATCATGACGATCAACAATCGATGTGAAATCGTATTTCATTGGTTTTCTCCGTTCATTTGATTGACATGAGCTGAACTCACTCATGTCCTATAAAGACTCTCGTACCTATTCAGAGCCTCGTCATAAAATCACTGCTATCAGATCGCGAACATAAAGAACCGCTTCACTTCATAATAGTCATCCGATTCGAATCGCACAGTTTTCTCATTGATCCGTTCCGCCCCCGGATAATAAGAGAACTTCTCCGCATCCTGATATTCCTTATATTCTATATCCGCGCAGAAATGCTCCGGAAGCTTGGGGAGGCAGGCGCTCCAGTCACCTGCTGCCGCCCTTTTCATGCCCTCACGAATCTGCTGCACAGCCCGGTCCGGCTGAATCGAAATGCTGGCTCCGCCCAGAGATCGAATTACCGGAACTGCCACAATTGAAGGGATCAGCTCCTTTGCTTCCTGGCAAATGGCGGCATCTCCACTGATAAATATGGTAGGTACTCCGTAATATGCCGCAAAATATGCATTGTACAGAAACTCGCTGCAGTATTTGCCATTGAGCAGCATTTTATGAATATTCGGCTCCGAGGTATGTGCCAGCGGGTTGCCTGTAGAATAGGCATGTGCATGATATCCGGTCATGGCGCAGGCATCAAATCCGGTATCGATTCCTGCCATCATACCGGCCGGTGAGCGGTCCCACCCTCGCATAAGAACAGCATTATCCGGAAGATAGGACGGAATAATGTTGCGTGCAGAGCCGTGTCCGTCCCGTACCATAATCTCGGCATCCGGACCTGCTCCCTCACAGGCAGCTGCCGCTTCTCTGGACATCTGTTTGGCAAACTCCTCATACCGGTACTGTCCTTCGGATATCTCAGACCAGTCACTGATCCCGCAGGTTCCTTCAATATCTGAACTGATGAATACATTCATTTCTGTACACTGCCTCCTAATTCATAATGCAGTAGCATCGACGCTGGCCAGCCGCATCGAGGTTTTCTGAATGCAAGGAGAAAATGCATCGGGCAATTTCGAGTATCAAAATCGAGATGTGTGCTGAATATTTGCGCTTTTCCCTTATAAAATCTCACTGTGACCGGACAAGTCAGGACAATTGCATGCCAATCCTGCATGGAGTGTATTGTACCTTCTTTGCCTGCGTTCGGAAAGATGGCCGCCCGCCGTGTCGATATCTTTTTAGTATATTTAGCTGCATTATATATGTATTTCATTTATTTTATTCCTTGGCGTATTCTTAGCATCAGAAAGAGGCAAACAAAAAGCCTCACCGATAATCCAGACGAATCGTATTTCTTCTGCCGATTCATCCATCACACAAAGGAGGATTTCATCATGAAGGCACTTAGAGAGATTGCAGCATTTTTAAAAGAGTTCGGAGATATGTTCCCGGATCACATGTACATTGGTAAGTGACAAACAGCGGCCGAAAGGCCGCTGTTTTGCTGTCATCCATATTGATATCTGTTCAGCCGCATCGAGGTTTTCCGAAGGAAAATCGAGATGGGTGCTGAATAGTCACCCGTCTCGATAAATATCATCTCACGAAATCACGCCTCTCGCCTGTCGAAGCCGCATCTCGAACAGCTCATAAAAATCCCTTGTCCCGTCCTCCGGCACCACATACGGCGTCAGATAGAACACCTTCAGGAGGAACAGATTCAGCTGGCGCACAAAGTTCTCATCCTCTGCCGTTTTCATGTACTGCTTCACATCCCTGCAGAAATAATGCCAGTCCGACACGAACCGCTCGTAGCGGGGAAGCTCCTGAATTCCCAGCCATTTGCTGATTTTCATCTTCATCTTTCCCGGCATATCACAGCCATTGTCCACAACAAAATACCGAAACGTTTGCGTTGCAGCATCATAGTCGCGCCCCAGCGGGAAGAGGCGGCAGTACCCCGGACGAAATGGGTGAATGGAACAACGCCCGTCATCCGTCAGCAAGGGACAGGCTCCCTCCCCGTTTTCACGCATGCACAGATGTGGAAGGATCATACTCTCCTCTGTATGAAGCGCAAGGATGCCGTCTGCCCGAAGCTCCTCAAAACCCTTTCCAAGGCCGGCCGTCAGCTGATGCACATCCCACGGATCCAGATGAATGGTATCCGTCATACCGTGACAACAGTCGCCGCAGCCATTGCACTTTTCACAGTAAATTTTAGCCATATCTGCTGCTGTGTATGTTCTCATTGCTTCCTTCCCGTTCTGCCGGCTAATCCGCGCGATCTGCCGGAATTTTCCTTAACTACTCATTGACCATTCGCAAAATCGCTGCTGCGCAGATTTCCTAACTTTCAAGCGGAATTATTCCGTATCACTTGTGATACGCACGCCCTGCATTGATCATAAACCCGCGGTAGATCTGCTCCAGCACCAGCACCCTCGTCATCAGATGTGTGAACGTCAGGTCAGACAGCTTCCATCTGCAGTCCGCCCGGTCCATGAGTGCCTTTCCCGGTCCAAGAGACCCGGCAATGACGAATACCAGACTGGAGGAACGTTGCTGCCACCGGTCCAGCTCTGCCGCAAAGCCCTCTGAGGACCATTCCTTTCCGTGCAGGTCCAGAAGGATGCATAGATCGGATGACCGAATACGCTCCAGTGCGTGTGCCGCTTCCTTATCCTTGATCAGTTCCGCCTCGCCCGGCCGATCCGCGTGCGTGTTGGCCTCATCCTTCACCTCCACCACGTCCGCCCGGCCAAACGCCTGCAGGCGCTTGATATATTCATTCTGAAGGCTGGCAAGTGCCTTATCCTTCATATGTCCGATGCACAAAATCGTAATATTCATACCACCCTCGCTCGCGTTTATGGTACCATCACCTGTGGCTGCCTGGCATTTGCCTTGCAGCAAAGCTCTGTCGCCGGCCGATCCATGAACTATAACCAATCGCCGGCATCTTTTATTAAAGGATAATTGTTTACCAGCCTATGAAGTATTACTTTGCACCCCTCGAAGGCATCACCGGCTACCGGTTCCGCCAGGCGCATCACCGGCTTTTCCCGGGTATGGATGCCTATTATACCCCCTTTGTCGTGGCAACCTACACGAAAAAGCTCAAGTCCCGCGAGAAGCTGGACATTCTTCCGGAGAATAATGCCGGTGTTCCCACGATTCCGCAGATTCTGACCAATCAGGCCGGTGAATTTCTTCATTGCGCACAGTCCTTTGCTGATCTGGGTTACAGAGAAGTCAATATAAATCTTGGCTGTCCGGTCGGCACCGTCACCGCAAAGGGCAAGGGCTCCGGTATGCTGCGGACACCGGAAATCATGGACCGGTTTCTGGACGCCGTTTATAACGGAGCCGAAAGGATATCTGTCAGCAGCGCGGATGGGCGCCTTACATCTCTAAAGGTTTCTGTAAAGACCAGGCTCGGCTGGGAGAAGCCGGAGGAGTTTGCACAGCTCCTTGCCGTGTATGAGCGCTACCCTCTCTCGGAGCTGATTGTCCACGCCAGGACCCGTCAGGAGCTTTACCGAGGCAGGCCGGAGCTGGATGCGTTCCGGGCAGCTTATTTCCGCCAGGAAGCCGCCGCGACGCCTGGCACCTCCGGTCATCCTCCGCTTACCCTGTGCTACAACGGAGACATCCGAACCAGTGAGGATATTCGGTTCCTGGAGCAGGAATTCCCCGGCCTTTCCCGCGTAATGATCGGCCGCGGCCTTCTGTCCGATCCGGCCCTTGTCACGAGGATCGTCACCGGACAAGACCCGGATGCCCGGCACCTTCGCGCCTTTCACGATGAGCTGTACGCCTCCTATGACGAACAGTTTCACGACGACCGCATTCGCATCAACTGTATGAAGGAGGTGTGGTCCTTCCTTGGCGAGAGCTTCTGTGACAACGGACGCTATGTCAAGGGCATTCACAAGGCCAAAAACCGCATCGAATACGAAGCGGCCGTGCGCATGCTGTTCGCCAACTGCCGCCTGCAGCCGCTTTCCAACGGCCTCGCACCGAACGCAGCTGCGTTCAGCAGCTCTTCATAAGCTCCACATTTTCGTCACTGTGCTCAATCTGCCGCGAGAAAAGGTGGGTCATCTGGATCATGCTGCCTGCTCCAAATGCTCCCTCCTTCCACTCGTAGTGAATACACATCAAAAGCACCAGGCGAAGGCTCCTCTTCCACAGGCGCTTTTCCGCATCCAGGCTTCCCTCATAGAAGGAATCGATGGTGTAGCGATAGACCAGATAGACTGCAAACTTCGTGAACAACCGGTGCAGGAGCGGCCCGTAGCTCTCGCGAAAGGCTGCTTCTCTTTCCCGGAGCACCTCATACTCTTCCTGCAGCTGTGCCATGATGCGGCCGCCTTCTGCATTCATCACATCCATTTCGGAAAGCAGCTTTAAAAGACAGGCATCCTCGTGCCCGTTCGGAAGAATCTCCGGTATCTCCGGCATCTTTTTCGCTCCTACTGTATCCGCAGGGGCTTGCATGTCGCCGGCTTTGCAAGTCTCCCCCTGGCATTCATCCTTCTGAAGTGCCGCAATCAGATTGTCTCTGATCTGCAAAATCTCCGTCAGCCGCTTTTCATCCTCCGGGGACAGCGTTTCCCAGGCTTCCTCCTCATCCTCCGCGCGAATATACCGGATCGGCGTTGTGCGCAGGAACAAAAGCCGTCCTGTCTCCATGCAGGAAAGGCTTAAATCAATCTGCTCATAGGATCCGATTCCCATGTAATAGCGGGGATACTCCTGGCAGGTCTGACTCATTCCCTCTTCTCCTAATGCGCTGCACAGCTCGCACAAATGCTCTCCCGTAAGGAACGGACAGGTTCCGTCCTCCCGGAGCGGAATATACTTGCAGTCTCCCTCCTCCTTCAGATTCTGCGCCAGCTTCTCTCCGATGGTGCCCTCCTGCACCTTGTAGTAATAGAAGGTGTCTTCATCCACATCCACCTCCCATTCCTTACAGCAGGTATCCGGGCATGCCTCCGCAAGGCAATGGAATTTCGAATAATAATCAGGATATTCCGTCCGCATCGCTTTTGTTCCTTTCCTCGTGCACCGCCAGCAGCCATCTTCGATATGCCTCAAACGCAGAGGGAATGGAGTACCGGTCCTTTAGCTCTGCCCTTGTGGCCCAGATCAGCTCATCTGCTTCCCGCGGCCCGGAAAGCTGCAGATGATAGCCTTTCATATGCCATTCCACATGCGAAAATATATGCCTGGCATCCGGTATTCGCTCCAGCCCCAGCACCTGGTCCCCAGCAACGTCGCCGTATTTCTCTCCTTCCGGCGCGCCAAGAACGCCAATCCGGCGGGCCTCCTGCAAGACTTCTATCCTGCTTAGTTCCCCATCTACGCCCGGAAATTCATACAATCCGGCCAACAGTCCCTTGGACGGACGCTTTCTGATAGCAACAAGGTCTCCGGCCGTCATCAGCACAATCGTGCGGTTCTCGATACGTCTTGGCTTCTTGATCGCCAGCTTCGGATACTGCAGCTGGCTGTGCGTGCGGTATGCAAGGCACCTCTCCGTCCAGGGACACGCACTGCAGAGCGGCTCTGTGTTCGGCAGGCAAACCATCGCCCCCAGGTCCATTAGGGCCTGGTTAAAATCTCCCGGCCTTCCTCCTGCTGCCGCAATCCGTTCCTGGAAATAGGCATGTGCTGCCCTTTTAGCGTCTGTTTTCTTAATATCTCCGGCGTATTCCGTCATCCTGGCATAAATGCGCAGAAGATTGCCGTCGACCGCCGCCTCCGGCTGACCAAAGGCAATGGATGCGATGGCCGCTGCCGTATAGACTCCAATGCCCGGCAGTGATTCAATCTCCTTGGCCGTTCCCGGCATGATGCCGCCGTATTTTTCCATGATGATGACCGCAGCCTTATGAAGATTCCGAACCCTTGTGTAGTAGCCAAGGCCTTCCCACAGCTTCAGATACACATCCTCCGGAGCTGCCGCCAGCGCCGCAATGTCCGGCAGCGTCTCGAGAAAGCGCTGATAATACACCTTTCCGGTTTCTACCCTCGTCTGCTGGAGCATGATCTCCGAAAGCCAGACATGATACGGCGTCGGATCCTCCCGCCAGGGGAGAATCCGACGATTCCGGTCATACCATATCAGAAGTTCCTGTGTCTGCCTGTCGTTCATCTGCAATAGAAAAAGCGCTCGCCGGGTGCCATGAAATGATACTTGTGTCCGAAGTGATACTGGAACATGTAGTCCGCCAGATGTCCGGGATTCTCTCCGTTGTGCGCAAAGAGGTCATAATGCAGCGGAATCAGAAGATCTGCGCCGATTTCCTCTGCCACATCCGCGGCCTCTCTGGCATTCAGATTGCCGATAATGTTCGCCCGCTTCCGTTTCCAGTCGCTCCCGTTGATGGGGAGACAGGCAATATCAATTCCATACGGCCGAAGATCCTTTGTCATGCTCTCCCATTCCACGGTATCTCCCGAATGGTAGATCGTCGCCGCCGCAAATTTCATCACATATCCGAGATTTTCATAATCTCCGTTGGCATCCCTGGTGAGCTCCTCATGTGCAGCCGGGACGGGATAAATGGCGGCACCGGCAACGGATATTTTCTCTCCTGCTGCAGCGCCGATGATATTCTCCGGCTTAATGCCGCAGGATTCCGCCACCGAAATCCATGGCCGGGGCACGATAAATTTAGTCTTCGGCGAGGCAATCGCAATTCCGCGCAGCGTGTCCGGATCCAGATGATCACTGTGGTTGTGTGTACAGAGCACAACATCCAGAAAATTTACGCACGTAGCAGAAAAGGGCGGCGCGAACCGCCTTGTATCCGGATGCGGAACGCCAAGGTACGGATCGACTGCCAAGAGCTTCCCTCCTGCCTTTATGATGATTCCGGCCTGCCCCAGGTACCAAAGGGCCGCCATGTCCCCCGGAACCTTTGTATGCATCAGCTCGCCGATCAGTTCATTTCCGCTTTTGTACCATCCGCTGACTGCCATTTCCGTATCCTCCCTCTGCAACCACCTTACGCTGTGGGGTCAGAGCCCCTCTTTCCTTCAACCGTTGCCGGATTGCTGTACGAACACCTTTACTCATAGACAAATTTGCCGTCTGCCTCATACACCGGAATCTGCTCCGATTCATAGGCATCCACCAGCTCCCTTGTCCTTTGGAAGGTCTCCTCCAGATTATCCGGTGTCACCTCGTTCTGATTCGCCGCCATTTGCATGCAGATGTCATAATTGACCTGCGGATCAAAATGGACCGTGTCCATGTAGCGATTCAGATCCGTTACAGTTTCCTCGTCATTCTGGAAATCATAAAAATGTACATTATCATAGGCCAGAAGTGCCTTCGCGATCTGTGCCTCATCGTACAGATACACGTCCCGCAGACCGCTTCGCACGGCATCGTCCCACCAGATCATGGAATACGGCGGATAGAAAAAATAAAACTCCGTTTCCGGGTGCTCCTGCACCACCTGCTCCAGAAGTGCCAGATTATCCTGCAGCTCACGCTCCTTTTCCTGCTCCGACAGCATCTGGGCAGCCTCACTTCGTCTTACATAATGCGTCAGCACGCCGTTTTCCGAAAAGTCCTTCCCTGCCGCCCAGTTATAGGAAAGCCCCTCCTCGTAATCAGCAGAGAGGGATTGTGCCAACTCATACGGAATTTTCTGAAATAAAACCGTGGCATTCAGCAGATATTTCACGTCGTTAAAGGGATTCCGGTCGTACAGGTACATCGGGCAGCCGGAGGCTTCAAAGGTCGTCTCCGCCTCCTGGATCAGAGATGAAGGATCCAGGT
>CAVBQH010000076.1:0-10867 GCA_963597485.1 Acutalibacteraceae bacterium | reverse complement strand
GAGCAGCCGGACATTACCTTGTAAGAGATAAATCTCAGATTACCGTTCAGAAGGACCGTTATATTCGTACTGTTGAGTCGAGAAAACGCATCCAGAAGCCAGAGCAGCAGGGAGGACCGGGAGCAAGGAGGCCGAAATGACTGCTGTGCGGAGGAAAAGAATTGGCTTTTTAATTAATCAGACGGTTTCCGGGTACACCGTTGAGCTGTGCCGGGGGGCCAAGAAAGCGGCGATGGAAGAGAATGCGGACTTGTATATCTTTTCCGGAGCGCTGGCGACGACCCCGAAGAAAAGTGATCTGGATAAAACTGCGCTGCAGCGGAATGTGCTGTATGAATACAGCCTGCAGCTGGATCTGGATGCCCTGGTTGTCGCATATGACGGTGTCAAGCAGAGCAGTGAGCCGGCGGTGTTTGAGCATTTTCTGGAAGCGGCCGTCGATCGGAAGCTGGTATACATGGAAGCAACCGTTCCGGGGGTTCGGTGTATCCAGGCGGATCAGGTCAGTACACTGCGCAGTTTGATCGAGCATCTGATACTGGAGCATGGATGCCGGCATATCGGATGCCTTCGCGGGCCGGTGGGATCTCCGGATGCAGATATCCGTTACAGGGTGTATGAGGAGGTGCTGCGGGAGCATGGACTAACAGCGGAGGATTATGTAGAGGTTGGAAGCTTTCTGGAGGAATCCGGCAACAATATCCGCCCGCTCCTATGCAGGCATCCGGAAATGGACGCGGTTGTATGCTGCAACGATCTTGTCGCAATTCGCGCACAGGAGGTCCTGACGGAAATGGGCCGTATCCCCGGAAAAGATATTGCTGTGATCGGATGCGACAACATCGAAGCCTCCAAACGGTCCAAGCCGCCTCTTACAACCATAGAGATGGACGAAGGAAAGGTGGGCTATTACGGCGTAAAGGAGGCCATTGGCCTTGTGAGCGGAGCTCCGCAGAAGATTCATGCCGTGTCCTGTCATGCGGTATACCGGCAGTCCTGCGGCTGCGGCCGAACAGAGGATATGAACCTTGACCAGGTGGAAAGGCATCACTGGGAGCATGCCGTCTGCTGCTATGAAAAGCAGCTGATCAAATACAGCGTGGATGCGCTCCTGGCTGCCACGCTGGCGGATGCTGCGGTTGGGCAGCGGAGAGTAAACGAGGAAGTGCTTCGGAAGGTAGCAACCGCATTGCGGGAGATGGGAATTGGCAATGCGGTACTGCTGTTGTTTCCTGCGCCGATCCCTGTGCAGAACGGGCAGGGGTGGTTTATGTGTGCGTCCGAGGCAAGGCTGGTACTGCGCCTTTGCAGCGGAGAAGCGATTATCCGGAATCCGGATGAGGTACCGTGCATACCGGTAAACGCATTGCTGCAGAATATCTACGGATATGGCGGCGCGCCGAGAACCAGATCAGTGTTCGTCCTGCAGTGTGAGCAGGAACAGTTCGGTCTGCTGATCTGCAGAGAGAATCTGGAATCCATGGCAACACTGTATATGGCCTGCTATCAGCTTGGCAGCGTGCTGAAATTTATTTCGCTGCAGGAGCAGCACTATGAGCTGGAGAATAAGCTGCACGGTGCAGTAAAGACCATTACGGAGAAAAGTGAAATTCTGCAGCGCCTGTCACAGTATGATGCGTTGACACAGATATACAACCGGAGGGGGCTTCTTGAGGCTATGCGCATGGCCAAGACCAGGCATGCAGGCCAGAGGGCAGCACTATTGTTCATGGATCTGAACAGTCTCAAGCAGATTAATGACCGGTTCGGGCACAGCGCCGGTGACTTTGCAATTTCATCCTTTGCACGAATTCTGAAGGAAACGCTGCGAAGCGAGGATATCATCGGACGCTTTGGCGGCGATGAATTCATGGCACTGCTCGTGGGCGTGAATGCAAATATAGAGAAAGACGTGCGGGAGAGGTTTCGAAATGCGTTCCAGCGCTTTAATGAACAGTCGGACCGACCCTTTTATGTAGAAGCCTCACTGGGGGTTTATACGTTCCGACTGGATGAGAATACCAATCTGGAGGCGCTGTTCGACTCGGCGGATCAGTTCCTGTATGAGGATAAGCAACGGAAACGGAAGGACGTCAGAAAAGATGGATCATTTTGTACTTCATTCTGAATTTCAGCCAACCGGCGACCAGCCCCGGGCCATTGAAGATCTGGTGAACGGGTTCCGCGGAGGGAATCAGTTTCAGACGCTTCTGGGCGTGACGGGCTCCGGCAAGACCTTCACCATGGCGAATGTCATTCAGGCATTGAATCGTCCGACATTGATTATTTCCCATAACAAGACACTGGCGGGACAGCTGTATGGGGAGATGAAGGAGTTTTTTCCGGAGAATGCGGTGGAGTATTTTGTGTCCTACTACGACTATTATCAGCCGGAGGCCTACGTGCCGCAGACGGACACATATATTGCCAAGGATTCTGCGATCAATGACGAGATCGACAAGCTGCGCCTGTCCGCAACGGCCTCGCTGTCGGAGCGACGGGATGTGATTGTTGTTGCCAGCGTATCCTGTATTTATGGACTGGGATCGCCGGATGAATTCAAGGGAATGTCCATTTCTCTGCGTCCCGGCATGCAGAAGGATCGGGATGATGTCATTCGGGAGCTGATCGCCATTCAGTACAAGCGCAACGATCAGAATCTGGAGCGATGCGATTTTCGCGTGCGGGGAGACACCTTGGAAATTTATCCGGCGCAGGGCAGCGAATATCTGATTCGTGTGGAGTTCTTCGGCGATGAAATTGACCGAATCTGCGAGGTGGATCGAATCACCGGGAGAGTACATGCCAGTCTGGAGCATGTGATGATTTATCCGGCGTCCCACTATGTGGTGCCGCAGGACAAGATCAATCTGGCCTGTGAGAACATTGAGAAAGAGCTGGAGGAACGGGTCCGATATTTTAAGGGAGAAGACAAGCTGATTGAAGCGCAGCGCATTTCGGAGAGGACCAATTTTGACATAGAAATGATGCGGGAGACCGGCTTTTGCTCCGGAATAGAGAACTACTCCAGACATCTGAATTTCCTGCCGGAGGGAGCGGAGCCGCTGACACTGATGGACTTCTTTCCCAAGGAGTTTCTGATTATTGTGGATGAGTCGCACATGACCATTCCGCAGGTTGCGGCAATGTATCATGGGGACCGGAATCGCAAGCTGACCCTGGTGGACTACGGCTTTCGCCTGCCGTCGGCACTGGATAACAGGCCGCTTAATTTTGATGAATTTGAATCCAAAATCGACCAGATGCTGTTCTGCTCCGCTACGCCGGGCAAATACGAGGCGGAGCATGAGCTTTTGCGGACAGAGCAGGTGATTCGTCCGACCGGCCTGCTGGATCCGGAGATTGATGTTCGTCCGGTAGAGGGACAGGTGGATGATCTGATTGCAGAAATCCGGAAGGAGACCGCAAAGGGCAGCAAGGTTCTGGTGACTACGCTGACCAAGAAGATGGCGGAGGACCTGACGGATTATCTGAATGAGGCCGGAATCCGCGTGCGGTACCTGCATTCGGACATTGATACGCTGGAACGGTCGGAAATCATCCGGGATATGCGGTTGGATGTTTTTGATGTGCTGGTAGGTATCAATCTTCTTCGTGAGGGACTGGATATACCGGAGATTTCGCTGGTGGCAATTCTGGATGCGGATAAAGAGGGATTTCTCCGTTCGGAGACCTCGCTGGTGCAGACCATCGGACGTGCGGCCCGCAATGCGGACGGACACGTTGTGATGTATGCGGATACGATCACCGAATCCATGCGGCGTGCTATTGATGAAACAAGACGCAGACGTTCACTGCAGGAGGCCTACAACAGGGAGCATGGAATTACGCCGCAGACCATTCGCAAGGCAGTGAGAGACCTGATTGCCATTTCCAAAGAGGTGACGAAGGAACAGGTGCGCTTTGAAAAGGATCCGGAATCCATGTCCGAGAAGGAACTGGAGAACCTGATTAAAAAGGTGGAGAAGCAGATGAAGAAGGCGGCAGCGGAGCTTAACTTTGAGACGGCTGCGCAGCTGCGTGATCAGATGAAGGAGCTGAAGGAGCAGCTGTTGGAGCTGACCGGAGGTAAATAGATTTAGAGGATGTACAACCGGCGTTTGGCAAACGGTGTTCAGGAATCGTCAAGGGAGAATAAATGGCAGTTAAGATGAAAAAGCCGGATTACTGGCCGGCTCTGGCAGAGGCGGAGCTTCTGGCGCAGGGCCAGAAAAAGCAGGACGAGGAGCGGCGCAGCCTTATTCATAAGGAGGACTGCATCCGAATTCGGGGCGCCAGAGAGCATAACCTTAAAAATGTGGATCTAACGATCCCCCGCAATGAGCTGGTGGTGCTGACGGGGTTATCCGGTTCCGGCAAATCCAGTCTTGCGTTTGATACGATCTATGCGGAAGGACAGCGCCGGTACATGGAGTCGCTCTCCTCCTATGCAAGGCAGTTCCTTGGACAGATGGAGAAGCCGGATGTGGATCAGATTGACGGACTGTCTCCTGCGATTTCCATTGACCAGAAATCAACCAACCGCAACCCGAGGTCAACCGTGGGGACGGTTACGGAAATCTATGACTACTTCCGGCTTTTGTATGCGAGAATCGGTATTCCGCATTGTCCGAAGTGCGGAAAGGTCATTGCCCGGCAGACCGTGGATCAGATGGTGGACCAGGTGCAAAAGCTGCCGGAAGGAGCACGGATTCTGGTGCTGGCACCGGTGGTACGAGGCAAGAAGGGTCGCCATGAAAAGGTGCTGGAGCGCGCAAGGCGAGCAGGATATGTGCGGGTTCGCGTGGACGGCAATCAGTACAGCCTGTCGGAGGAAGACATTACGCTGGATAAGAATCTCAAGCACAGCATTGAGGTAGTGGTGGACAGACTGGTGGTGCGTGATGGGATGCAGAAGCGCCTGACCGATTCTCTGGAAAATGCACTGGGGCTGGCGGAAGGCCTGGCGCAGGTGCAGGTAGTGGATGGGGAGCTGCTGCAGTTTTCCCAGAACTTTGCCTGCCCGGACTGCGGAATCAGCATTTCGGAGATTGAGCCGAGAAGCTTTTCCTTCAACAACCCCTTCGGAGCCTGCCCGGGCTGCGCCGGAATCGGATATAAGATGGAGTTTGATCCTGCACTGATGATCCCGGACCAAAGCAAATCCATCGAAGGCGGCGCCATTGCGGTAAGCGGATGGGCCAGCTGCATGAAGGAGGGAAGCTGGACCAATGCCACGCTGGTGGGCCTCTCGGAGAAGTTCCATTTTCGCCTGGATACGCCCTGGCAGGAGCTGCCGCAGAAGGCAAGAGATGTTCTGATGAACGGTTCGCCGGAGGAGTTTGAGATCCAGTACAAGAGCCAGAGCAGCGTCAGCAAGGTAACCTATCGCATTACGTTCGAAGGGCTCATGGAGAATACGTATCGGCGGTATAAAGAGGCCGGCGATCGCATGCGACAGGAGTATGAGCAGTTTATGCGCATAAGCCCGTGCAAAATATGCGGCGGTAAGCGGCTGAAGCCGGAGTCTCTGGCGGTGACCGTGGGCGACCGGAATATTTCGGAGGTGACGGAGCTGTCCATTCGGGATCTGCTTGCCTTCGTGAATCAGCTGGAGCTGACGCCGCAGCAGCAGATGATCGGCGCACAGATTCTGAAGGAAATCCGAAACCGGGTATCGTTCCTTAGTAATGTTGGCCTGGAGTACCTGTCCTTGTCCCGTGCAACGGCAACACTGTCCGGCGGCGAGGCACAGAGAATCCGACTGGCGACGCAGATCGGATCCGGTCTGGTGGGCGTCTGCTACATCCTGGATGAGCCCTCCATCGGTCTGCATCAAAGAGACAATGATAAGCTGCTCCGGACATTGAAAAATCTTCGGGACATGTGGAACACGGTGATTGTAGTGGAGCACGATGAGGATACCATGCGAGCGGCGGACTATATCGTGGATGTAGGACCCGGCGCCGGTTCTCACGGCGGCGAGATTGTTGCTTGTGGAACGGCAGAGGAAATCATGCAGAATCCGTCCTCCATCACCGGACAGTATCTTTCCGGTACAAAATACGTTCCGGTGCCGCAGACACGCAGAAAGCCATCTGCATGGCTTACGGTTCGCGGCGCTGCCATGAACAATCTCAAGCACATTGATGTGCGCTTCCCACTGGGCGTTCTGTGCCTGGTGACGGGGGTGTCCGGATCCGGAAAGAGCTCACTGGTCAATGAAATCCTTTACCAGACGTTGGCCAAAGAGTTAAACCGTGCCAAAACCATTCCGGGGCCCTGCGATGGGATCGACGGAATCGAGCAGCTGGACAAGGTGATCAACATCGACCAGTCTCCGATTGGCCGGACGCCGAGATCGAATCCTGCGACATACACAGGTGTGTTCGATATCATCCGGGAGCTGTTTGCAGGAACCTCGGATGCCAGAGCCAGGGGATATTCCAAGGGACGGTTTTCCTTCAATGTGAAGGGCGGGCGGTGCGAGGCGTGCTCCGGAGACGGTATTTTGAAAATTGAAATGCACTTTTTGCCGGATGTTTATGTTCCCTGCGAGGTCTGCGGCGGCAAGCGCTACAACCGTGAGACGCTGGAGGTGAAATACAAAGGGAAAAGCATCTATGATGTTCTGAATATGACCATTGAAGAGGCGGTGCAGTTCTTTGAGAATGTACCTGCTGTCCGCGACAAGATACAGACACTGTATGACGTCGGACTCGGATATGTGAAGCTGGGGCAGCCCAGCACAGAGCTGTCCGGCGGTGAGGCGCAGCGCATTAAGCTGGCGGCGGAGCTTTCAAGACGGTCTACCGGCCGGACCATTTACATTCTGGATGAACCGACAACCGGGCTACATTTTGAAGATGTTCGGAAGCTGACACAGATCCTGCAGAAGTTGGTAGACGGCGGCAACAGCGTGATTGTCATTGAACACAACCTGGATGTAATCAAAACGGCGGATTATATCATCGACATGGGGCCTGAGGGCGGCGATGGCGGCGGTCAGGTGGTGGCCTGCGGCACACCGGAGGAAATTGCCAAGGCACACTGGTCCTACACCGGGTATTACGTGAACAAGGCCCTGCAGAAGGGACAATTGTAAACTTTCCGTGATAACCACCGGAAAGACTTTGAAAACAACATGCCTGTAGTCTATACTGTAAAGGCGCCGTTCGGGGAGGGCTTTTCTCATCCGTATGTTCCGGACAGTAAGGCGCTTGACACATAGCAAATACAGGTCCTGCACGTAGGACCTTTTACAGTATAGATACAGGGGAATTGATACATGCCTATTCAGCATTCGGACATCGGAATTGATTTGGGAACAGCAAGTGTTCTTGTTTATATCAGAGGAAGAGGTGTTGTCCTGAAGGAGCCCTCCGTGGTCGCTTTTGACCGGGACACCAACAAGATCAAGGCAATCGGCGAGGATGCACGCCTTATGCTCGGTCGTACGCCGGGCAACATCGTGGCGGTTCGCCCGCTTCGGCAGGGGGTCATTTCAGATTATACCGTCACAGAGAAGATGATGAAGTATTTCATCCAGAAGGCGGTTGGCAAGCGGACCTTCCGGAAGCCGCGCATTGCAGTGTGCGTGCCCAGTCAGGTCACTGAGGTTGAGAAGAAGGCGGTTGAGGATGCAACCTTTCAGGCAGGAGCCCGGGAGGTATATATTATCGAGGAACCTATTGCGGCAGCCATCGGCGCAGGCATCGATATTTCCAAGCCCTGCGGCAACATGGTGGTGGATATTGGCGGCGGTACGACCGACATTGCAGTAATTTCACTGGGAGGAACGGTGGTCAGCACCTCCATCAAGGTGGCCGGTGATGACTTTGACGATGCACTGGTTCGCTACATGCGCAAAAAGTACAACCTGCTGGTCGGTGAGCGCACGGCAGAGGACATCAAGATTAAGATCGGCAGCTGCTACCCTTCTGTGGAAGAGGATTTCATAGAGGTGCGCGGCCGTAATCTCGTTACCGGTCTTCCGCGTACCATCAAGGTTTCCTCCGGAGAGACGGAGGAGGCACTGAAGGAAGCGACCAACCAGATCGTGGAGGCCATTCACAGCGTGCTGGAGAAGACGCCGCCGGAGCTGGCAGCCGATATCGCTGATCGCGGAATTGTTCTGACAGGCGGCGGATCCCTGCTGAACGGATTGGAGGATCTGATCACCAGCAAGACCGGTATCAGTGCAGTAACAGCCGAGGATCCTATGACAGCAGTAGCCATCGGAACCGGCAAATATGTGGAATTTATTGCCGGAGAGGCAACCATCGAGGCGTAGTGTGCGCCTTTGAAACGTGTAAATCCATGCCGGACAGGGAATGCTGTCCGGCATTTTTATATCTGATGTACCTGCTTAGCACCTCGCCATTTATCATCCCGTTCAAGCTCACCCCTTCTAAACTCCGGAAAGAATAGAAAGCGTTCATCTATGCAAACCATAAAGGGTTATATCTCAGCCATCATTTATCGCAATAAGGAGAATCTTTATACCGTATTCGAGGTGTGTGAGGAGGGGGAGCAGATTACCTGTACCGGCTTCCCGGCTGCCATCTCGGAAGGGGAGAGCGTGGAAATCACCGGTGAAATGGTGACGCATCCTGTATATGGAGAACAGCTGAAGGTGTCGCAGTACCAGGTGGTCCAGCCGGAAGGCACGCAGGCGGTTTACCGGTATCTTGCCTCCGGTGCGATCAAGGGCATTGGGGAGACACTGGCGGCAAGAATTGTGAAGAAATTCGGCGAAGAGACCATGCACATTCTGGATGAGGAGCCCGAGCGCCTGGCGGAGGTGAAGGGGATCAGCAAACGGATTGCGCGTGAAATTGCCGCGCAGCTTGGTGAGAAAAAGGATATCCGCGATGCCATGATTTATCTGCAGCAGTATGGTATCGGCGGAAGGAAGGCACTGAAAATCTGGGAGACCTACGGCCAGCAGATGTACTCCGTTCTGCAGGAGAATCCGTATCAGCTGGCGGAGGACATTTCAGGAATCGGGTTCTCCATGGCGGATGAGATTGCGGCCCGGAACGGCATCCGTCCGGATTCCGACTATCGCGTGAGAAGCGGGATTCTGTTTGTTTTATCGGGCAATCTTCTGGAGGGCAGCAGCTATCTGCCGGAGAATGAGCTGCTGCGGCGGGCGGAGGAGCTGCTGCGCGTGCCGGAGGAGGTTTTGCAGATTCAGCTGCAGAATCTTGCCATGGAGCGAAAGGTACGCATCCGTGTTCCCGATGAGCCGGAGGCTGCTCATCCGGAGTCCGGCAGACCGCAGGACGAAGCAAAGGACGGGGAGGAGACGGGAACTGTGAATGCTCCCGTGCCGCAGGTATATTCCGCGTATGCCTATCGTATGGAGCAGGACATCGCACGCCGACTCCTGGATCTGGACGCGCAGAATGCAGGCAGCTTTACGGAGGAGGAGCTGAATCTTCGAATTCGTCATATTGAGGAAAGCGAAGATATAGCACTGGATGATCTGCAGAAAAAGGCGGTCCGGCTTGCAGCCAGCCGAGGCGTTCTGTTGATCAGCGGCGGCCCCGGTACCGGCAAAACAACGACGATCAACACCATCATCCGTCTGTTCCTTGCGGATGTGAAATCGGTGCTGCTGGCTGCACCCACCGGCCGCGCTGCCAAGCGTATGACGGAAGCGACCGGGCATGAGGCGATGACCATTCATCGTCTTCTTGGCTATAAGGCGATGGGGGACGGACCGGAGGAAAACGGTGAAAGTGCAAGAGAGGAATGGCGGTTTGAGAAGGATATCGATCATCCGCTGGAGGCGGATGTCGTTATCATCGACGAAATGTCTATGGTGGATCTGTTTCTCTTTCATGCACTGCTGAATGCGATTCGTCCGGGAACTAGGGTGATTATGGTGGGAGATATCCACCAGCTTCCCAGTGTGGGGCCGGGGCGTGTTCTGCAGGATATGATGGAATCAGGGGCATTCTGCAGCATCACACTTCAGAAGATCTTCCGGCAGGCTCAGCAAAGCGACATCATCATGAACGCACACCGCATTCTGCAGGGGGAGCCGTTGGAGCTTGGGAACAAGTCGAAGGATTTTTTCTTTCTGGAGCGCAAGGATCCGCAGGTAATGTACAAGCACATTGTTATGCTGATTCAGCAGATGCTGCCGCGCTATGTGGACGGCTCACGGGATGACATACAGGTACTTACTCCAATGCGGAAAGGGGCGCTTGGATGCATCCGTCTCAATGAGGTGCTGCAGAGCGTACTGAATCCGGCGGCAGCAGGCCGTGCAGAAACCATAGCCCATGAGCAGACGTTCCGTATTGGAGACCGTGTGATGCAGACCCGCAACAATTATCAGATGGAGTGGGAGATACAGGGGAATTACGGAATGCCGGTGGAAAAGGGAACCGGTATCTTTAACGGCGATTTTGGCGTCATCAGAACGCTGGACAAGGAACGCGGGGAGCTGACGGTCTGCTTTGATGAGAACCGCGTGGTGCACTATCCGTTTACGCAGCTGGATGACCTGGAGCTTGCGTATGCGATCACCGTTCACAAATCACAAGGGTCAGAGTATCCGGCAGTCATTCTTCCGATCCTCGGCGGTCCATCCGGCTTGTTTAACCGCAATCTTCTGTATACGGCCATTACGCGTGCTAAAAAGTGTGTTGTCATTCTGGGGGATCCGGAGGCGGTGCTTCGGATGGAGCAAAATGTCAGCACGTATACCCGATATTCCGGACTGAAGGATCGGATTCGGGAGATGATGCAGAGCTGAGAATGCCGCGCGAGCAAAGAAGAAGCCTTGCAGCGGCGGTTTTGCAAAAGGGCTTTGAAGGGTTATGTTTTTTAGCAAAGGTGGGAGGACTGGAAT
>CAVBQH010000075.1:0-10871 GCA_963597485.1 Acutalibacteraceae bacterium | reverse complement strand
TCCAAGATAGGAGAAAATGCCATCGGGCATTTTCGAGTATCAAAATCGAGATGGGAGCTAAACAATTACACATTTTGAAAGGAGTTTTTCATGCGACAGATCATCTCATTGAACGACAATTGGACGCTCTCGTTCCCGAAGGGAGAGCGCCCCACTGAAAGCGTCACACTGCCTCACACCTGGAATGCCGTCGACGGCATGGACGGAAACGGCAGTTATCTTCGCACCACGGCCGTTTATTCTCGTACATTTACCGCTCCCACCCAGCCTCTGGCCGGCGGATGCACCTACATTGAAATCCCTGCAGCTGCGCTAAGCGCAACCGTAAAGGTGAATGGACAGGTTGCCGTTACGCACGAGGGAGGTTATTCCTGCTTCCGCGCGGATATTACAGACCTTTGCCACGCAGGCGTGAACGAGCTCGAAATCGAGGTCAGCAACGAGGATACGCCTTCCATGTATCCCGCCTCCGCCGACTTCACCTTCTACGGCGGTCTCTACCGCGGCGTAAACCTGATCAGCGTTCCTTCTGCTCACTTTGATCTGGATTACTACGGCGGCCCCGGCATCATGGTTACCCCCACTCCCACAGAGGACGGCGGCGCAAACTTTGCCATCAGGACCTTTGTCACGAACGCCGACGAGAATTTCACAGTCCAGTATGTCATCACGGATGGCTATGACTGCGAGGTTGCGGGGTCCGTTCGTCCGTCCGAGAGCTCCGCTGTTACCATCTATGTACCGGACGCAGAGCCCTGGAGCATGGATGAGCCGAACCTCTACACAGTTACCGCTCGCCTGCAGAGACGCAATGAAACCTACGACGAAATCTCTGTCAATGTCGGCGTACGAAGCTTTTCTGTAACGCCGGACGGCGGCTTTGTGATCAACGGTGTTCCCACTCCTCTTCGCGGCGTTTCCCGTCACCAGGATTGCCTGTACAAGGGCAATGCGCTGACTGCCGAGGAGCATTACGAGGATGCTGAAATCATCAAGGAGCTCGGTGCCAACACCATCCGTCTTGCGCACTACCAGCACAGCCAGGATTTCTACAATGCCTGTGATGAGCTCGGCTTTGCTGTATGGGCAGAGATCCCCTTCATCAGCGTATTCAAGCCCGGCGATGATGCCTACGAGCACACCCGCCAGGAGATCACCGAGCTTGTTGTACAGAACTACAACCACCCTTCCATTATGTTCTGGGGACTGTCCAATGAGATTCTGATCGGCGGCATCAGCCAGGAGCTGGTGGATCGCCATCACGCACTGGAGAAGGTTGTTAAGGAGCTGGATCCCACACGCCTTACCACCATTGCACACGTTTCCAACACACCTACCTCCGGTCCGATGCACCGCATCACGGATCTGGAAAGCTATAATCACTATTTTGGCTGGTACGGCGGAAAGATCGAGGACAACGGCCCCT
Organism: Acutalibacteraceae bacterium; assembly: GCA_963597485.1. GTDB lineage: Bacteria > Bacillota > Clostridia > Lachnospirales > Lachnospiraceae > CAG-791. Next base: position 9,445 of record CAVBQH010000075.1, on the reverse strand, counting down.
GGATGGACAAATTCCACGCCGAGAATCCGGATATCTGCCTCGGCATTTCCGAGTATGGCTGCGAGGGCATCATCAACTGGCACAGCAGCACACCGCAGTGCAAGGACTACACCGAGGAATACCAGGCCAAGTACCACGAGTACATGGCGCAGGCCTTTGAGGATCGTCCCTGGATCTGGTCAAGCCACATCTGGAACATGTTCGATTTCGGCTGTGCAGCCAGAAACGAGGGCGGCGTTGCCGGCCGCAACAATAAGGGCCTTGTTACCATCGACCGCAAGACCAGAAAGGACAGCTTCTACCTCTACCAGGCATATTGGAGCAAGGAGCCGATGATTCATCTGGCAGGCCGCCGCTACGCGCAGCGCGCAGGCGAGACCATCGAAGTAAAGGTTTACTCCAACCAGGATGAGGTTACCCTCTACCTCAACGGCAAGGAGGTTGGTCAGCAGGCTGCACACCGCGTATTCCGCTTCCAGGTAGCTCTGGAGGAGGGCTTCAATACACTTCTGGCCGTAGCCGGTCCGGTAAAGGACAGCATCACGCTGGAGAAGGTAGACAAGGAGCCGTCCTGCTATACACTTCCGGAGTTCAATGAGCGCCAGGAAGGCGTTGCCAACTGGTTTAAGCAGGCAGGAAGCCTCGATCTCGAGTCTCCGATGGAATTCCCGGAAGGCTTCTACAGCATCAAGGATTCTATGGAGGAGCTTTCCAATAACGAGGAGGCCTTCGCCATCGTAGCCAAAGCCGTGAAGCTCGCGACCAACTTTGACCTCAAGCCCGGCGTCGGCATGTGGAGCATGCTCAAGGGCATGACCCCGGAAAGCATGTCCAACAATATGGGCGGCGATGAGGAATTCTCCAACAAGTTCCTCCGCAGCATCAACGCCAAGCTGATTAAGATTAAGAAGTAAGCGTTGCTCTTACAGATATCTCGAAAGCCCCCGGAACGGATCCATAATGATCCGTTCCGGGGGCTTTTCAAGTATCGTATACCTCAGGAAACGTATGACGTATCTGCTTTACGAAAAAGAAGGCTGCCGCAGCAGCCTTCTTTTTGAATGAACTATGCGTCATTGCGATGGACGACTTACAGCTCTGCCTTGAGCTCCTCCACCTTATCGAGAGCCTCCCAGGGAAGCTCAACGTCAGTGCGTCCGAAGTGTCCATAAGCAGCTGTCTTTTTGTAAATCGGACGGCGAAGATCCAGCATCTTGATGATGCCAGCCGGGCGAAGGTCAAAGTGACTGCGAATCACTTCCACAATCTTCTCCTCTGCGACCTTACCGGTTCCGAATGTATTGACATTGATGGACGTCGGCTGTGCGACGCCGATTGCGTAGGAAAGCTGAATCTCCAGGCGATCTGCGTAGCCTGCTGCCACCAGATTCTTGGCAACATAACGGGCTGCATACGCTGCCGAACGGTCAACCTTTGTGCAGTCCTTTCCGGAGAATGCTCCGCCGCCGTGACGGCCAACACCGCCGTAGGTGTCAACGATAATCTTGCGGCCGGTCAGACCTGCATCACCGTGAGGTCCGCCGATAACAAAGCGGCCGGTCGGGTTGATGTAAATCTTGGTATTCTCGTCAACCATCGAAGCATCCACTACCGCATCGATGACGTACTTGCGGATATCCTCGTGGATCTGCTCCTGGGTAACCTTCTCGTCATGCTGGGTCGAAATAACGATCGCCTCCAGGCGGACCGGCTTGTCATTCTCATCGTACTCCACCGACACCTGAGACTTCCCGTCTGCGCGAAGGTACTCCAGAGTTCCGTTCTTGCGAACCTCTGTAAGCTTTCTTGTAAGCTTGTGCGCCAGATTGATGGAGTAGGGCATATACTCCGGTGTCTCGTTGGTAGCATATCCGAACATCATGCCCTGATCGCCGGCACCGATGGCCTCGATCTCTTCATCTGTCATGCTGCTCTCTCTTGCCTCCAGCGCCTTGTCAACGCCCATGGCAATATCCGGAGACTGCTGATCCAGCGCAACGAATACAGCACAGGTATCGGCATCAAAGCCCTTGGAGGAATCGTCATATCCGATCTCACGGATGGTGTCCCGTACGATCTTCTGATAATCGATGACAGCCTTCGTCGTGATCTCACCCGTAACCAATGCGAATCCGGTGCACATTGCTGTCTCGCAGGCCACACGGCTCATGGGATCCTGTGCCATGCAGGCATCCAGAATGGAATCGCTGACCGCATCGCAGATTTTATCCGGATGTCCCTCGGTAACGGACTCAGATGTAAAAATATACTTCTCCACTTATAACCTCCTTCGGCCGAAAGTCCTCTCCCCCGGCCATCTGATGGTAAGCTGACTTGCCGCAGCTCGTTCGGCTCTTAATATCCTCATTGGATTTTCCGTGAAAAAATCCGCCTGCATACAATCAAGCAGGCGGATCTGTTCGTGTCACAAATCCCTTATTGCTCGACCGCGCCTCGCGCTATCGCTCAGGTAGGCACCTTTTGCTGACGGCCAGCAAAGGTTGCCGTGGCTTCTCAGGTCCTATGTACCTCCACCACTCTGAATAAGAGATATTAAGTTATAGTATCCATTCAGCTATAACAGCTGAACCCTTGTACAAGTGGATGATAGGCCATTCCCTATGCTGTGTCAACCGCGGCATGGGCCACAGATCGCAGCATCTGTCCCACTGCTATGCACCTGCCATATTTCAATGTGAATCCGCTGTCCACAGACAAATTCACGGTAGAAATTGGGTAACAGCTTTGCACCTGCCACATTTCACCGTGAACCCTCTACTTGCAGGCAAATTCACGTTTGAAATTGGCAGGTGCCGAATAGTAACCTATACCGTAATATATCCTTCCGCATCTGCCGGAAGGGGCAATGCAATCATAAGATCAATCAGCGTCATGGCGATGGGTATTCCGGTCCAGAACAGGGCCGCATAAATCACTCCCAGCGCGTACTGCCTTGCGAGAAACCGATGTCCGCCGCACCATCCCAGGAAAAGTGCTGTCAGAAGGTATGTCCTGCGCCGCAGGCGCACCGGAATCCGGCGCTCTCTCCACGCAAACAGTGCATCAATCATGCGAACAAATGCGCTCCTTTTCTTGTCCTTGTCCATGCTTCCATCTCCATTACAATGATTACGCCGCTGCCTTTTTCTTGATCTCGTTGATCTTCTCCTGAATCTCTGCCATATACTCCTTGGAGAGCGGATAGAACTTCATTGCGATCAGGTTGCAGATCAGGCCGATGATAACCATGCCGTATGCCAGGAACACTGTTACATTTCGAAGGCCTACGCTGTATGGCGTATTGATATCCGGAAGTGCATCCTTAAATCCGATGGATGCGTACAGAAGCCCTGCCAGCATCGGTGCAAAGGAGGAAATCAGCTTATCCACCAGGGAGAACAGCGTTCCCATCAGGCCCGGCACATACTTTCCGCTGCGGTATACCTCATAGTCTGCGCAGTCCGCTGTCATCGGAATAACAATGTTGGACGTCAGTCCGGTAAAGCCCGTATAGGCAATTGACAGGACGATGTATGCGATGGTGAAGAAGCTGAATGCCACGCCGCCCTCTGCGTTGCACATCGTCGTAGGATCTCCGAACAGCCACAGCAGAATAAACAATGAATAGATGATGATGCCGCCAATACTGCCGATGACCATAGCTCTCTTCTGGCCAAGTCTTGTTGCAAGACCGCCGACACAGAAGATCAGGAGCAAAAGTCCAGGAATCGTTGTAATGCCGGTCATGGTTCCCTGCATGGAGTAGTTGCCGACCAATACTGCGAACAGAACCAGGGTAACAGTAGAGGTTTTCGCCGAGTTCGCCAGCTTGTCCGAGGATGCCGCTACAATCAGCATCTGGATGGCGCGGTTATTTTTCAAGGTATCCCAGTAATCCTTCAGTGTGACCTTCTGCGCCTGACCGGTTCCAAAGAACTCCTGACGGTCCTTCGGTGCAATGCTGAAAATGGCAATGCAGGTAAATACAAAGGAGCAGATCGCCGTTATCATCCACATTTCATGGAACACGCCCTCATGCGTCATCGTTCCGTACTTGGTCCCGATCTTGGCTGCCACAATGGCCAGAATCGTGAACAGGAGTGTGTTGTAGATGCCATCAAACACGGCAAACAGCGGACGCTGCTTCGGATCATTCGTCAGACAGGTCTGCGCAGACTTGGTGGCCACGCACTGCAGCGTATAACCAATGTAATAAATAGCCGCGACAACAATAAAGAACGCAAAGCGAACGCTCGTATTCTCCGGAAGCTTTCCGGTTACGTGGAACATAATGCCGCTGGTGATCATCAGCACGATATTACCGGCCAGCATGAAGGGGCGGTTCTTGCCGAAGCGCCCGTTTGTCTTATCAACAACAAAGCCTACGAAGGGATCGGTCACGCCGTCCCAGATTCGCATCATCATGGCAAAGCTGGAGGCCGTCACAACCGCAACGCCGACAATGCCGGTCAGATAATAGGCTACATAATTCATAAGAAACAGATAGAAATTCGTTGCCGTGTTGTTCAGTGCAAACCCGGCAATGCGCCAGAGAGGAACGCGGTGCACGCCATTCTCTCCGTAGTACTTGGAAACATCACTCATAAATCCCTCCTAATGCCGACCGCGGCATTTTACCCTCTGGAGGTCCGCGCTTTGGCCATTTCTCATGGCGTCTTCCGCGTTCACAGACAGCCCCGGCGAACAGGCCCTTTCCCCAAAGGGCCTCATCCAACCCGGTGCTAAATCCGTGTTTTCCTCCCGCGGAGCAGGAACGGCAGCGCTACCCTTCTGCCCCGCTTAAAACCTTGCCGCTTCAATATACATTGCATTCAGCACAAATGAGCAGTATTATTTATTCAATGTTTTGTATATTTTTTACATTTTCTTAGCAGCAATCAAAGAAAGTGCAAAAAGTCCTAAAATTCACACCGAACTATGATGGAGACGATTATGAGCAGCACATCCGTTCCTGACACGCATGCCGGTGAATTTCAACTTCTGAAGGCCTTTCTGGAGAACATCAACATCCCGGTCAGCACGCTGGAAGCATCCGCACTGGATAACCTTCAGATTGAAACGCTGCGAATTTTCAGCCACTTTCTTTCACATGATTCCATTCAACAATATCTGGCACACGTTTTTTATACCTACGACCGCCACACACTCTATAAGCTCGACAGCATGCTGCTGACGCAGTATTATCTGTTCTTTTTGCCCGGCGAGAATGAAACGCTCGTCCTGGTCGGTCCTTTCTGCGAATACAAGCTGACCGAGGAAATGATCCGCAGGAACATGGAGCTTTGCCATGCTCCCACGTCACGCTATGAGGATCTTGTCCGCTACTACCACACCATCCGGGAGGTACCAGAGCCGCAGGTTCTGCAGGCACTCCTTACCACCTTCTGCGGAAGCCTCTACGGCGGAATGAATCAGTTCCGCATGGAAAAAAAGGACTTTGGCCGAAAGGATAGTGCCTCAGACCATCGCGATTCCGATCAGACGTCCGAAGAGGTCACCAACGCCGATCGTCTTCACAGCATGGACATACTGGCAGACCGCTATGCCCTTGAGAATTCGCTGATGCACGCCGTCTCGAAGGGCGAACTGCATTCCGCAGAGATGTATTTTGCCAAATTTGCAACCCTTCAGGCTGCAGAGCCGCGCGCTGCCACAGCCCTCCGCAATTCCCAGAACTATGCCATTATTCTCAACACCCTGCTGCGCAAATCCGCGGAGCTTGGAAAGGTGCATCCCATTTATATTGATCAGCTCTCCAGCAAAATCGCGCACCGCATTGAAGCCTGCCGCACCCAGCAGGATGTTCTGCAGCTTCGTGCCGAAATGGTGCGCAAGTACTGTCTCCTTGTCAGCAACCATTCCATGCAGAATTATTCCAAACTCGTCCAGCAGGCCCTGACCATCATTCATTCCGACCTGACCGCCGAGCTTTCCCTTTCGGGGCTTGCAGCGTCACTGAATGTAAACGCCAGCTATCTCTCCACAAAGTTTCGCCAGGAGCTTGGCAAGACGCTGACCGACTACATTGCCCAAAAGCGCGTGGAGCACGCCATTCTGCTTCTCAACTCCACTGATCAGCCCATCGCGGAGATTGCCTGTGCCTGCGGGATTCCGGACGTACAGTACTTCTCCAAGATCTTTAAAAAGCAGATCGGACACACCCCCACCGGCTACCGCAAGCTCATCCATCCGGATGTGCTGTAAGGCATCACATCATACTGTTTTCCATCGGCTGCAGCTGCTTAGAATTTTCAGGCATCTGCAGCTTCATTTATGTCCATTGATTCTTATCAACTTTCCCCTTGACAGATGTGGGCTCGAGGCATATATTTTAGTCACAATCATTCTATTCATACGTGTTTAGTAGGAATTAAAGGTCAGTTGCCTCTCACTATCAGGAGTCAGAGGCGCCGGCCGAACGAATTCATTTACATGCAGAAAGGGAGGAATTGAACATGGCTAAGATTTACAAGAGTGCATTGGAGCTGATCGGACACACCCCGCTTCTGGAGCTCTCCGCCTTTGAGGCTAAAAAGGGCATCACGGACACCAAGCTGATCGCCAAGCTGGAGTACTTTAATCCGGCCGGTTCTGTAAAGGACCGCATTGCAGTTGGCATGATTGAAGATGCCGAGGCAAGCGGCAAGTTAAAGCCCGGTGCCACCATCATTGAGCCTACCAGCGGCAATACCGGCATCGGACTGGCTTCGGTGGCTGCGGCCAAGGGCTATCACGCCATCCTGACGCTTCCTGACACCATGAGCGTAGAGCGCCGCACGCTTCTTAAGGCCTATGGCGCGGAGCTGGTTCTGACAGAGGGTGCAAAGGGCATGAAGGGCGCCATCGCCAAGGCTGAAGAGCTCCAGGCCTCCATTCCCGGTTCCGTCATCCTCGGACAGATTGATAACCCGGCAAATCCCAAGACACACTATGAGACCACCGGTCCTGAGATCTGGGAGGATACAGACGGCAAGGTTGATGTGTTCGTTGCCGGTGTCGGCACAGGCGGAACTCTTAGCGGTGTCGGCAAATATCTGAAGGAGAAGAATCCCGATGTGAAGATCATCGCCGCAGAGCCTGATACATCTCCTGTTCTCTCCGGCGGAGCGCCCGGCCCGCACAAGATCCAGGGCATCGGTGCCGGCTTTGTTCCGAAGACCCTCGATACCACGATCTACGACGAGATCATCCGCGTTCCGAATGAGGCAGCCTTTGAGACCGGCCGCGAGCTGGCACACGCAGAGGGCTTCCTGACCGGCATCAGCTCCGGAGCCGCTGTCTGGGCAGCTCTCCAGCTGGCAGCAAGACCGGAGTATAAGGGCAAAAATATTGTAATCCTTCTTCCCGATTCCGGAGATCGCTACCTTTCCACCGCTCTCTACAACACAGAGGCATAATCCGGCAGAGCAACAAATTCATCCATCCTTGGTTCCCGCCTTGCAAACAGAACGGCTGCAGCAATCGCTGCAGCCGCTCTGTTTTAAATTTGGTATCTGTTTAGCACCTGCCACATTTCAACGTGCCCCTTCTGCTTCCAAATATCTTCATGTCCATCATGATCAAAAGGTTCCGTTATCCTCTCCGTCATTCAACTCTTCCGCATCAATCATAGGGATCCCCTCCCTTTGAAGAAGCTGTGCAAACACTCCTTGTCCTGGAATCTTTTTTCCCGAAAAGGTTCCGTCATAGATTTCCCAAACGCCGCAGCTCGGACTCCGGGACTGCAATATTGCCAGCTCTGCGCCATTTTCCTTCCCGATGGCAAGCGCCTTAGCTGCCCCTTCATGAAACTGCCGATCTACATTTTCTCCCTTAGCATTCATGACAACACCGCTTACCAGCTCTGAGGGACACCTTGGGATCGGAAGTCCCCCCAGCACCTCCGGACATACCGGAATCACTCTGCAGCTCTTCACAAATTCATGCACAGCCTTGCTGTCATTATTGCCGCCATTATACTTGCAGTTTTCACCCAAAAGGCACGCACTTACAAGAATTGTCCTCATATATTTTTTCCTCCCGAACGCCTAGGCGCATTGATTTTTAAGCTGTTTTTTGCTGCAAATCGAAGCTCAGAATTGCCTGATTTTTAATATGAAATTTAGCTCGATTCACCTCTTGTTTTCTATTACAGATGATATAAAATCCATTTGATCCCAGCAACTGTGCTTCCCGCGTTTGTCATTCACAAACGCCAGTCAAGCGGTCGTGCAGCAAAAGCGTTGGCCGCACAATCCACGCGCCATCAGGCCAAAAGAGGTTTTCCATGAGAACAACACATCGCCAGAGTGCCGTCAAAGACCTTACCATCGGGGATCCGCTGAAGCTGATTCTCGGCTTTGCCCTTCCCCTGTTCGGAGGCATGCTCTTTCAGCAGTTTTACAGTCTGGTCGACACCTTAATCGTCGGCCGTTTTCTCGGTGTCAAGGCGCTGGCCGGTGTTGGCGACACCGGCTCCATCACGTTTATGATCATCGGCTTCTGCATGGGTGTGTGCAACGGCTTTACGATTCCCATTTCCCAGCGCTTCGGGGCAAAGGACTATGCGGACATGCGCCGCTTTCTTTCTCATGCGATCTATGTCAGCCTCGTGTTCACGGTGATCATGACGGTCTTCTGCTCCCTGTTCTGCCGCCAGATTCTGCAGGCCATGAATACCCCGGATGACATTTTTGATTATGCCTATGATTACCTGATCATCATCTTCCTGGGCATTCCCACGAACTTCCTATACAACCTGTTCTCCGGTGCGATCCGTGCCCTCGGTGATTCAAAGGCACCGGTCTTGTTCCTGGTGGTTTCCTCCGTTGTTAACATAGCGCTGGACCTGTTTCTGATTCTGGTCATCCCCATGGGTGTAGCCGGTGCGGCCATTGCCACCGTCATCTCTCAGGCAGTATCCGGTCTTCTTGCTCTCTTCTATACGGTGAAGAAGGTCGAAATCCTGCGCATCCAGAGGGATGAATGGCAGTTTAAGCCCTACTATATAAAAATACTGTTGGCCATGGGTGTCCCCATGGGCCTGCAGTATTCCATCACCGCCATCGGTTCCGTCGTTCTGACCACGGCCGTCAACGGCCTCGGCTCTATGTATGTTGCAGCCCAGACAGCTGCCGGTCGCGTCTCCAACTTTTTCTGCACGCCATACGATGCCCTCGGCTCCACGATGGCTACTTACGGCGGCCAGAACGTCGGTGCGAAAAAGCTGGACCGTCTGAACAAGGGCCTGTTCCACGCCTCCCTGGTCGGTGTCATTTACTCTCTGATCGCTCTGGTGATCATGATCTTCTTCGGCCGCCCTCTGTCCGCTCTTTTTGTCAGCGGTGAGGAGGGAGCTCTTATTCTGGATTCAGCCCGGCTCTTCCTCGTAGTAAATGCCGCTTTCTATGTCCCGCTGACGTTTGTCAATGTGGCGCGCTTCATG
>CAVBQH010000074.1:0-11140 GCA_963597485.1 Acutalibacteraceae bacterium | reverse complement strand
CAGCCACATCGAGGTTTTCCGAAGGAAAATCGAGATGGGTGCTAAACAATTACAACTGTTTTAGTTGTTGATCAGCATCTCAGACTCATTGTTCCAGCTGTAGAGCTTGCGGATCTCTGCGCCGACCTTCTCGGACGGGTGAGCAGCTGCCTTCTTTCTCATTGCCTGGAAGTGGATCTTGCCGTTCTTCATATCCTGAATGAACTCAGATGCGAAGGTGCCGTCCTGAATGTCGGAAAGAACCTTCTTCATAGCCTGCTTCACTTCAGGTGTAACGATCTTCGGTCCGGTTACATAATCGCCGTACTCAGCCGTGTTGGAGATGGAGTAGCGCATGCCGGCAAATCCGGACTGGTAGATCAGATCAACGATGAGCTTCATCTCATGGATGCACTCAAAGTACGCATTGCGGGGATCATAGCCAGCCTCGCAAAGGGTCTCGAAGCCTGCCTGCATCAGAGCGCATACGCCGCCGCACAGAACAGCCTGCTCGCCGAAGAGGTCAGTCTCGGTCTCAGTCTTAAAGGTAGTCTCCAGGATACCTGCACGAGCTCCGCCGATGGCTGCGCCGTATGCAAGAGCCTTGTCCAGAGCCTTTCCGGTAGCATCCTGCTCTACTGCAACCAGCATAGGAGTTCCCTTGCCTGCCTCATACTCGGAGCGAACGGTATGTCCGGGAGCCTTCGGAGCGATCATGGTAACATCGACATCTGCCGGCGGAACGATGAGCTTGTAGTTGATGTTGAAGCCGTGAGCGAACATCAGCATATCGCCGGCCTTGAGGTTCGGCTCTACGTCCTTCTTATACATATCAGCCTGCAGCTCGTCATTGATCAGGATCATGATGACATCAGACTGCTTTACAGCCTCAGCGGTAGGAAGGACCTTGAGTCCCTGTGCCTCTGCCTTTGCCTTGGACTTGGAGCCCTCATACAGACCAACCACTACATCACATCCGGAATCCTTCAGATTCAGTGCATGAGCATGGCCCTGGGAGCCATAACCGATAACACAGATCTTCTTGCCCTCGAGAAGAGAGAGATTACAATCTTCCTGATAAAAAATTCTTGCCTCTGCCATTTCTGCATCCTCCTACTGTAATGCATTAAAAATAACGATTCTGCCATCCCATCCGAGGCCTTACCGATACATCGCTTGCAAAATCGAGGTACCTGGCTTCTGACGGCGGCTTTATCTTCATCGGATCGGTCTTCTGATTCATAGACCGTTCGAGTGGATAACTATTCCTTCTCCTTGCCCCAGTACTCTTCCGCTTCCTTACTAAGGACGATATTCCCGTTCTCATCCAGGAACAGCACCTTGTCCGCGCCTCTTGTAAGGCCTGCGATGCCGGTCCGTGCCAGCTCCAGGATTTCATACCCTGCAAGAAGCTCCAGGAAGGCGTCTACCTTACCCTGGTTGCCGGTAATCTCAACGATCAGGGAATCCGGTGCAACATCAACGATCTTCCCGCGAAAGATATTGGTAAACGCAATGACATTCTCCCGCTTGGCATCATCGACGCGAACCTTCACCAGTGCCAGCTCGCGATATACCGAATCCTCCGGAGCCAGCTCATGAATGACACGAACATCAACGAGCTTGCGGACCTGCTTCTCGATCTGGTCGAGAATGTCATCATCGCCGGACGCGACAATGGTGATCCGCGTATACCTCGGATCCGCCGTAACACCGGCCGTGATGGATTCAATGTTGTATCCGCGCCGGGAGAATAACCCCGATATCCGCGAAAGCACGCCGGAGGTATTGTCCACCAGCAGCTGGAATGCCTTTTTATGCAATGTTTCCTGCATGATTCCCTCCATTCCTGCAATCGATTCCAACCATCACCGCGGTTATGATACAGTAAACATTATAGTTTCTATATCATTTTCCTATCGCTTCCGGAAATTGAAACCGATTATAGTCTCCGCATTCTTAAAAAGCAACACGGAAAGTCGCCAACTACAAAACAAGTATAGCCATATCTTTTTCGAATGCTTCTTACTTCCGTCCGATGCGGACGCGCAGGGCATTGGCATCCTGCGCATACTCCATCGCCACCTGTTCCGTGATCAGTCCTCTCTGAAAAGCGTCCGCCAGCGAATCCTCCATGGACATCATTCCCATCCGGCGGCTGGTCTGCAGAATTCCGGGGATCTGGAACGTCTTATTGTCCCGGATCAGATTCCGGATCGCCGCCGTGCAGTGCATCACCTCAAAGCAGGCAAAGCGCCCGCTCCCGTCCTCTCTTGGCAAGAGCCGCTGCGATACCACCGATTCGAGCACCATGGACAGCTGCGTCCGAATCTGCTCCTTCTGCGCCTCCGGAAACACGTCAATTATGCGGTTTACCGTGGAGGCTGCGCCCAGTGTATGTAGCGTCGAAAAAACCAGATGCCCCGTCTCCGCAGCTGTAAGTGCCGTACTGATGGTCTCAAGGTCCCTCATCTCTCCGACCAGAATCACATCCGGATCCTCGCGCAGTGCAGAGCGCAGTCCCGCTGCGAAGCTGGTCGAATCAAGACCAATCTCCCGCTGATCTACCAGAGACAGATCATGCCGGTAGAGATACTCAATCGGATCCTCCAGCGTCAGGATATGACAGTGCCTGGTTTCATTGATGCGCTGAATGAGTGATGCCAGCGTTGTGGACTTTCCTGCTCCGGTCGGCCCCGTCACCAGAACAAGTCCTGCCTGCTTCCTTGTCAGTTCAATGACTGATTCCGGAACATCCAGGTCCTCCGGCCTCGGAATGCTGCCGCTCATGATACGGATGGCCACCGCTACCGACCCTCTTTGCCGGTAGGCATTGACGCGAAAACGTCCGATTCTCGCCAAACCGAAGGCAAAATCCACCTCTCCCAGATTCCGGAAGGCTGCCGAATGCTCCTCATCCATGATGCTCTCAAGAAGGCGTCTCGTATCCTCCGGCAGGAGCACCGTCTCCCCGTCCATTCGGATCAGCTCATTATTCACACGTACTGCCGGAACGGATCCGACCGTCAGATGAAGGTCAGAGGCGCCAAGCTCCTTCGAACGAATGAGAAGGTCTTCGAGTTTCGGATCAATGTCCATCGCTACGACACCTCACTGCACTTGGGCACAGCCAATGTTCCCGTTCTGGTAATTTCCACAATGGAAATGGACCGGAAGGTCTCCAGGAACATCCGGACCCTCTCCGGCGTATCACAGATCTGAATGGTCATCAGGTTCTTCGACATGTCGATGATCTGTGCTCCCATAATAGAGCAGTTTTCCATAATATCCCTGCGATTGTCCCGATTGTATTTAACCTTCAGCAGCATCAGCTCACGGCTGACCGCGTCATGCTCATCAAAGGTATTCACCTTAATGACATCGAGCTTTTTGTTCAGCTGCTTCTCCACCTGCTCCAGCGTTTTCTCTTCCCCACTGGAAACAATAATCATGTGTGAAACCGACGGGTCATCCGTCTCTCCAACCGCCAGCGAATCAATATTAAAGCATCTTCTCCAGAACAGGCCGGCCACCTTACACAGAACGCCCGCCCGGTTCTCTACCAATACCGAATAAATACGTTTCATTCATTCCATCCTATGATATTCCGGTCAAAAGGTCTCTTACCCCATGATGCCCGGATTGCTATGCCAGCTGCTCCGGTGCCACATCCACCTCCATCAGGACCGATGCACTGTCAGTAAGGAAGCGGTCAATGGCTTCCGACATCCCGGCCGGATCCGCAAGACGGATAAAGTTCATGTCGTAGCTTGCGGTCAGCTTGTCCAGGTGCGGATACTCCCCAAGATCCACAATCGAAAACCGGTCCTGGAGATTCAGATGCTGATACTGGCGCACAAGACCAAGCGAACGGTTTTTCAGCACGATAATTTTGGCCGGGATCTTATACTGCTGCATAGTAGCCAGCTCCATCATAGTCATCTGGAAGCCCCCATCGCCGCAAACAGCAATCACCTGGCGCTCCGGTGCTGCAAGCTTTGCACCCATGGCTGCCGGAACGGCATAGCCCATTGTGCCCATGCCGCCGCTGGTGAGGAACCTTCCCTCACGAATGACAACGTTGGCACAGCTCCAAAGCTGATTCTGCCCGACATCCGCCACATACACGGCATCCTTATCCAGCCGCAGCGACAGCTCCCGCAAAAAGGCCGCAGGATCAATCAGTTCCTTTGCAGTATTTCTCTTTGTCCGAGCTTCCTGAGCTTCCCTGCGCTCGTCATCCAAAAGCTCCCGCCAGGCTGCAAAGCGCTCCGCAATTTGCCCCAGGCTCTCATCGCCCTTCTGCGCAGGCTCTGCCTGGCCGGTCTCCTCCTGCGCGGCTGCCGCGCGTCCCAGCTCCAAAAACTTATCAAAAATATGGGCAATGTCGCCGACCAGCGGAATCGATGCCCCGGCATTCTTGCCGATCTCCGCCGGATCCACGTCAATATGCACCAGAATCTTATTCTCCGTAATCAGATCCGGCTGGGAAATAGAGCGATCCGCAACCCGGGCGCCGACCATCAAAATCACATCCGCCTCATTCATGGCGCGGTTTCCGTATTTTTGCCCGTTATTGCCGACCATGCCATAGAACATCGGGTCCTCCGTCGGGAATACCCCGAGTCCCATCATGGTGCAGACAGCAGGAATTCCGAACATATTGGCAAACTCCTGCACCTGCCTTTGCGCATGCGACAGATGCACGCCGCCGCCGACACACAGAATCGGACGCTTGGCACGCGATAGCTCCGTGAGAACCTTTTTTATCTGTACAACATGTCCCTCTACGGTCGGCTTATAGGTCCGCATGGAGATCGTCTCCGGATAGTCGAACCGCCGGACGATCTGCTGCTGTACGTCAAAGGGCAGATCAATCAGAACCGGTCCCGGCCGGCCTGTTCCCGCAATATAAAAGGCCTCCTTGAAAATGCGGGGAATATCCTGCGCATTTCGCACAATATAGCTGTATTTGACAAAGGATTCCACAGCGCCGGAGATATCGGCCTCCTGGAAGACGTCTCCGCCCACCTGGTTGGAATTCACCTGTCCGGTGATGCAGACCATCGGAATGCTGTCGGCAAAGGCCGTAGCAATACCGGTGATCAGATTCTCCGCCCCGGGGCCGCTGGTCACTGCTACAACACCGGTTTTGCCGGTGATTCTGGTATATCCGCTGGCTGCATGCGCCGCGCTCTGCTCCTGCCGGACTAAAATGGTGTGAATATCTGATTTCAATATGCTGTCATAGAAAGGAACAATCGCAACGCCGGGATACCCGAATACATATTCTACCTGTTCCTTTTCCAGACATTTGATGATTGCATCTGCACCGTTCACGCTCTCATTATCCTTTTCCCTTTTAATATTTTGTCTTTATTCAGCACCTGCCACATTTCAACGTGAACCCTCTGCTTGCAGGCAAATTCACGTTTGAAATCGGCAGGCGGCTGCTTACTTGCCCATCAGCTTTGCCAGCGGCTCCAGAATTGACTGCAGGTCTTGGATGGACTGATTCAGAGAATCCACATCGAGACTGCCCAGCGAGCTTCCGGAAATCCCATCCGCTACAACACCCTCCACGCTCTCCGAGATCGAGGTGACGCCGTCATAAATCTGCTGCATCTGCTGTGCCATCTGATTCACCTGTTCCATGGTCATCTGGGCCTGCTCCATGGTCTTCATCATACCGGGAACAATCAATACAAACGACACGATCAGCACAGCTGCGCATACCACACTGGCTGCCATAATTACCTTAAGATATCTGCCGTTTTTTTCTTCCTGTGTCATATCCGCCTCCTGCCTCTTTATGGCACTGCCGCGCCTTTAGGAAAACGCTGATGAACGCGTTTCCCACGCTGACCTTGCGCTGCGACGCAGCAAATTTCTTTACAACTCAGGCCTTGTACAGAACCTTCTTGAAGGTCTTCTTGCCCCTGCGGACAAGGATTCCCTTTTCCAGATCATCCTTGGAATAGCTCTTCTTTAAGTCCGTTACCTTCTCATCATCCACGGAAACGCCGCCCTGCTGCACGGATGTGCGCGCGTTGTTCCGAGACTTTTCAAAGCCGCCCTTTACCAGGATGCCAAGGATATCTATCGTTCCGTCCTCCTGGAAATCGTCATCCGAAAGGACTGCCTCCGGAATGTGCGCGTCATCACCGGCTCCTGCGCCGCCGAAGAGTGCCTGCGCACCGGCCTCGGCCTTTTTGGTTTCCTCCTCGCCGTGCACAAGGTTGGTCAGCTCATGTGCCAGAATCTTCTTGGCCTCATTCAGCTGGGCGCCTTCCCATTTATCCATCTCATCAATCTGCTCCAGAGGAAGGAAGGTCATCATCCGGAGGAATTTCAGAACGTCCGCATCGTCCACGTTCCGCCAGTACTGGTAGAAGTCATACGGACTTGTTTTGTCCGGATCCAGCCATACCGCACCGCCGGCCGTTTTGCCCATTTTGGTTCCGTCGTGCTTGAGAAGGAGCGTAATCGTCATGGCATATGCATTCTTCTGGAGCTTTTTGCGGATCAGATTGGCCCCGCCGAGCATGTTGGACCACTGATCATCGCCGCCGAACTGCATCTGGCAGCCGTAGTCCTGATACAGGCGGTAGAAATCGTAGCTCTGCATCAGCATGTAGGAGAATTCCAGGAAGGACAGTCCGCTTTCCATGCGGTTTACGTAGCAGCGTGCACGCAGCATTTCATTGACATTGAACTCTGCACCGATCTCCCGCATGAAGTCCAGGAAATTCAGATTCCGCAGCCAGTCTGCGTTGTTCACCATTCGCGCCTTGCCCTCACCGAATTCAATGAAACGGCTCATCTGCTGGCGGAAGCACTCACAGTTGTGGTCAATGGTGTCAATGGTCATCATCTTGCGCATATCACTGCGGCCGGAGGGATCTCCGATCATGGCTGTACCGCCGCCGACCAGTGCGATGGGCTTATTGCCGTGCTCCTGCATGCGCTTCATGAGCAGCAGGGCCATAAAGTGCCCGACATGCAGCGAATCTGCCGTGGGATCAAAGCCGATGTAGAAGGTTGCCTTGCCGTTGTCGATGAGCTCTGCAATTTCCTTCTCATCGGTCTGCTGTGCCAGGAGTCCTCTTGCCTTGAGCTCCTGTGAAAGTGTCATATTGGTCTCCATAATCTATGCTCCTCTTCTGAATCATCTATCCTATGCAGCCAGCAGCGAACCCACGGCGAAGTGGTTCGATCCGGGAACCCTCTTGCTGGTTGATGTGTATCCTATACCCTGTCGACTGCCGTCTACTCATCCCACTCCAGGCTTCCGGATTCAATCTTCCGGTCCCGCAGCATCAGCTCCCGAACGGCCTCCGCCGGGTTCTTGCCTTCCTCCAGGACCTTGCAGACCTGGTCGATGATGGGGGTTTCAATGCCGTATTTTAACGCCAGCTGATGTGCGGCCCTTGCGCTGTAGACACCTTCCACAACCTGCTGCACCTCCTGCATGGCTTCCTCCGGGCTCTTGCCCTGCCCGATCAGGATTCCGGCCCTTCGATTTCTCGAATGCATCGAGGCGCAGGTGACAATCAGATCACCGATTCCTGTAAGTCCGGTGAAGCTCTCCAGGCATCCGCCCATCGCCAGTCCCAGACGGGCGATTTCTGCAATTCCTCTTGTAATGAGCGCTGCCTTTGTATTATCTCCGTATCCAAGGCCGTCCGCTATGCCGGCTGCCAGTGCCACTACGTTTTTGAGCGCCGCGCCAATCTGCATTCCCAGCACATCCGGGCTGGTATATACGCGGAACACCTCACTCATGAAGATATCCTGCACAAGCCTTGCATCCTCGCGGCGCGCGGCACCGGCCACAATGGCCGTCGGAAGGCCCTTGCCCACCTCTTCTGCGTGGGTCGGCCCGCACAGAACCGCCGTGCGGCACTGCGGGATCTCCTCCTCAATAATCTGCGTCAATGTCATAAGGGAGTCCTCTTCAATTCCCTTTGCCACCGATACAATCAGCTGTCCCTTTGCCACAAAGGGCTGCATGCTGCGTGCGGTGCTCCTGGTAAAGGGCGACGGCACAGCCAGCACCAGCAAATCCATTCCGTCGATGGCCTTCTGCAGATCCGTAGTGGCCTGCACCTCCACCGGAAGCTTGACGCCCGGGAGCTTTGCTGTCTGCTCATGCTGCTCATTTAACAGCCGCACCTCGTCCTCTGAGATCGACCAGACGATCACCTGGTGCCCCTTTGACGATAATTCATAGGTCAGGGCTGTTCCCCAGCTTCCTGCCCCCAGCATACCGATTCGTGCCATATGTGAATTCCTTCCTGATGTGAATCCCTTCCTGAGATTGTCCAACTGCTTCATACCTGTGATGGATCACACAGATTTGCAAAAGAACTTGTCGCTTCGCATCAAAAATCCCGCACGGAAAACGCCTTACTCTGCGTTTTCCGATTGCTTATGCCTGCCAAGATAGGTTTTGCGTTCATTTCCTCTGCGAAGACGCTCGATATTGCCGCGATGCCGCCAGAAGGCCATGACCGTCAGCAGTATCATGATAACATCCGTCTCGATCGTCATGGCAGGGCTCGCCAAATGATACACGCCAAGATGTCCCTGCACGATCACTGCAATGCAGCTGACCGCATAGACGCAAAGAGATCCCAGCGACACAAAATGCGTCGTCAGAAACGGAATAAAAAATGCCGCCATCGCAAACGGAAGAACCGCGATGTGATAACCGAAGGCAAAGCCGGCCATCACCGCCACGCCCTTCCCGCCGCGGAAATTCATATAAAAGGGATAATCATGTCCCAGCACCACGCCGGCAAAGGCCCACATCTTCAGAAGATAAACGGCATCCGGATACGCCCTGCCGAACAGTGCGCCGATCAGAAGAAGGCATGCCAGTCCCTTTCCAAGGTCCAGGAAAAAGACGATCAGTCCCGTCTTTTCTCCCATCACACGCATGGCATTCGTCGTGCCGGAGTTCCCGCTTCCGAAATTCCGGATATCGATTCCCTTCGTTCGTCCGATCAGGTAGGCCCATTGAATACAGCCGAATCCATATCCAATTAGCAGACACAAAAGCCGCACCAGCACGCTCATTTTCACTTATCCTCACTTGTTCTTGCTGCCATCCTCACTGCGCTCCCGGATAATGAACTTAATCGGCGTTCCGACAAAGCCGAAGGTCTTTCGAATCTGGTTTTCCAGATACCGCAGATAGGAAAAATGCATCAGATACTTGTAATTGACGAACAGAACAAAGGTCGGCGGCTTCACCCCGGCCTGGGTTCCGTAGAAAATCCGCAGCATCTTACCCTTATCCTGAGGCGGCTGCTGCATAACCGCTGCCTCTGTCAGAATTTCATTCAGAACGCCCGTCTGAATCCGCAGATTCTGGCTGTCCGACACCAGATCCACCTCGTCATAGATGGAGTTCATGCGCTGTCCTGTTTTGGCGGAAATATAGAGAATCTCCGCATACGGAATAAAGGACAGTGTCTGACGGATCTTGTTGGTGAAATCCTTCATCGTGGAATTGTCCTTGACCAGGGCATCCCACTTGTTCACGGCAATGATGATGGCCTTCCCACGCTCATGCGCAATGCCGGCAATCTTGGCATCCTGCTCGGTAACACCGTCCTCTGCCGAAATGACAAGAAGAGCAATGTCGGAGCGCTCCACGGCCGCAACCGCGCGCAGGATCATGTAATGCTCCAGCTCCTCCGAGATTTTATTCTTGCGCCGGATACCCGCCGTATCCACAAAGACGTATTCCTTCCCCTTGTGGCGAACCCGTGTATCAATCGCATCTCTTGTCGTTCCTGCAATGTCGGAGACAATCACGCGGTTCTCGCCGATCAGACGGTTCACGATAGAAGACTTGCCCACGTTCGGCTTGCCGATGATGGCAATCCGCACCGTATCATCCTCCTCGTCCGTATCCGCTCCCTCCGGGAAATGGCGCACCACTTCCTCCAGAAGATCGCCGATGCCGGTCTTGCCGGCAGCAGAAACCGGGAACGGCTCTCCAATGCCCAGATTATAGAACTCGTACACATAGGGCTGCATCTGGACCGGCTTATCCACCTTGTTGACGGTGAGCACCACCGGCTTATGCGAGCGGCGCAGCATATCCGCCACCTTAGCATCCGCATCCTGAAGACCGGACTGAATGTCCACCAGGAACAGGATCACATCGGCCATATCAATGGCAATCTGCGCCTGATCCCGCATCTGTGACAGAATGACATCCTTGGAATCCGGCTCGATACCGCCGGTATCAATCAGTGTAAAGTTATAATTCAGCCAGCTGGCGTCCGCATAGATGCGGTCTCTGGTTACGCCCGGCGTATCCTCTACAATCGAAATCCTCTCTCCCGCAATCGCATTGAACAGGGTGGATTTTCCTACATTGGGGCGGCCGACAATGGCCACGATCGGTTTGTTTTTTTTCTTTGCCATATATTCTTCCTATTTCTTCCTGTCGAGGTGCAGGCTTTCCCGGAGAAGGCACAGGGCATACTGCACGTTGGTAACAATGTAGCGGTTGGCCAGGCGCCTTGGATCCTGGCAGAGGCGGTAAAACCATTCCATACCGATCTTCCGGCACCAGAGGGGTGCACGCTTTATCGTCCCCGCATAGAAGTCAAAGCCGGCGCCTACGCCCATCATAACGCCGCCCAGCATTCCCTTGTGCAGGGCCATCCAGCGCTCCTGCTTGGGCGCACCAAGACCGATCCAGACGATTCCTGCCCCGGATTCATTGATCCTGCGAACCGTCTCTGCATCCTCTTCCTCTGTCTCCTGCCGAAACGGCGGTGACACCATTTCCGCAATCTGAATGCCGGGGTACCTCTTCTCCAGATTCAACCGCAGCTTATCAATGGTCTCCTGCGTGGATCCGTAAAAATAATGCCGAACGCTCCCATCCATGGTCGCCCGGAAGACAGCATCCATAAGATCCGGTCCGGCGACACGCTCCGCACGGGAAAATCCTCTTCGCTTCTGGTATTCCGCAATGGGCGCGCCGTCCGGAAACGTAAAGGCCGCCCTGTTCAGAATATCGAAATAGTCCGCATCATCCTGCGCCATCATCAGCGTGTGCACATTGGAGAAGCAAATATACTCTCCGCTAAGCTTCCCTGCCGGTCCGCCACTCTTATCCGCCATCAGCTCCAGA
>CAVBQH010000073.1:0-11207 GCA_963597485.1 Acutalibacteraceae bacterium | reverse complement strand
AATATGCCTGCAAGCAGTCAATTCACGTTGAAATATGGCAGGTGCTAAACAGATATTCATTTTCATGACATGAAAGGAGGTGGTTTTAATGGAACGAGGATCATCGGACAATCCGGCCCCTGGGCGAAGTTGCAGGAAAACCACATATAATGGAGGAAGCATGTCATGGATTTTAGAGAAGACGAGGAGCAGCAGAACAAGGAGATTCTGATTGACCTTTTGGAATCCAAGCAGTATACGAGACTTCGTCAGGCGGCGGCTGAGATGCAGGCGGCAGATATTGCGGCGGTGATGGATGATCTGGAAGACGAGGATTCCCTGAAAATATTCCGCATCCTGCCCAAGAGCATGGCGGCGGATGTCTTTGCAAACCTGGAAATTGATGACCAGCAGTATATTATTTCATCCCTGTCGGACAAGGAAGCATCCAGCATTATCGATAATCTGATGGCGGATGATGCAACGGATCTTCTGGAGGAGATGCCGGCCAATGTTGTAAAGAAAATTCTTGCAAATGCCAGACCGGATACCCGGGCAGATATTAACCATCTGCTGCGTTATCCGGAGGACTCTGCAGGCTCTGTCATGACGGTGGAGTATGTGGATCTTCGGGAGGATATGACCGTGGAGGATGCCATTGAACGCATCCGGACCATCGGGCTGGACTCGGAGACGGTCAATATCTGCTATGTACTGGACAAGGAGAGAGTTCTTGTCGGAACGGTAGCACTTCGATATCTTCTGATTCACAAGCCGGAGGAAATCATCGGGGAGATCATGAATGAGAATGTCATTTCCATTGGAACCCTGGTCGATCAGGAGGAAGTGGCAGATATCTTCCAGAAGTATGATTTCACGGCTATGCCGGTGGTGGACAATGAAAACCGCCTGGTCGGCATTATTACCATTGATGACGTAATGGACATCATGGAAGAGGAGGCAACCGAGGATATTGAGAAGATGGCAGCTATGGTGCCGTCGGACAAAACCTATTTTAAAACAACCATATGGGAAACCTATAAGAACCGCATGCCCTGGCTTTTGATCCTGATGGTATCGGCGACGTTTACCGGGGCAATTATTACGGGATATGAGAGCGCACTGTCCGCGTATGTTGTTCTCACGGCGTATATTCCGATGCTGATGGATACAGGCGGAAATGCCGGATCGCAGGCTTCTGTCTCGATCATTCGCGGATTGTCTCTGGATGAAGTGGAATTTGCGGATCTTCCGAGAGTTTTATGGAAGGAGCTGCGCGTCGCATTCATGTGCGGTCTGACGCTTTCTGCTGCAAACTTTGTAAAGCTCCTTCTGCTGGATCGCCTGCAGGTTACAGTGGCACTTGTGGTATGCCTGACGCTGGTGGTTGTTGTTGTCTTTGCAAAGGCAATCGGGTGCTGTCTGCCTCTGGCGGCAGCCAAGATTCATCTGGATCCGGCAGTGATGGCATCTCCGCTGATCACAACCATTGTGGATGCAGTGTCACTGCTGACGTATTTCCAGATTGCGACGCATTTGTTGCACCTGGGGTAATAAAGATAAAAGGAGCAGGTGAGTTGATCTCACCTGCTCCTTTTTTGAAAGCATTTCCAGCCAACTGCATTGGAAATTTGCGATGGCATATCCTCGATGGAGTCGAATGGGCTCTGAACAATTGTCTTTATTTGTTGGCAAAGCCTGCACGCTTGCGAAGTCTCGGATCCAGAATCTTCTTGCGAAGCCGGAGATGGGACGGCGTTACCTCCAGAAGCTCATCGGTGTCAACATACTCAATGGCCTGCTCCAGACTCATGATCTTCGGCGGTACCAGGCGAAGAGCCTCGTCGCTGGAAGAGGTGCGTGTGTTGGTCAGATGCTTGGTTTTGCAGACATTGACCTCAATGTCCTCGGATTTGCCGGATTCTCCGATGATCATACCGGAGTAAACATCCTCGCCGGCGCCGATGAATAAAACGCCGCGCTCCTGCGCGTTGAACAAACCGTAAGTAACAGCCTGGCCGCTCTCAAAGGCAATGAGAGATCCCTGCTTGCGGTAGGTGATGTCTCCCTTATAGGGCTCGTAGCCGGCGAAAATTGTGTTCATGATGCCGTTTCCCTTGGTGTCGGTCATGAACTGGCCACGATAGCCGATCAGTCCGCGGGAAGGAATCTTGAACTCAAGGCGTGTGTAGCCGCCGTTGGCCTGCCCCATGGAGAGAAGCTCGCCCTTGCGCTGGCCCAGAACCTGGATGACATTTCCGGAGAACTCATCCGGAACATCGATAATGCACTGCTCCATGGGCTCAAGGCGCTTGCCGTTCTCATCCTGCTGGTAGATAACCTCTGCCTTGGAAACAGCGAATTCATATCCTTCACGCCGCATGGTTTCAATGAGAACAGACAAATGAAGCTCGCCGCGTCCGGAAACCTTGAAGGAATCAGTGGCATCCGTATCCTCAACGCGCAGCGAAACATCGGTATTAAGCTCCCTGTACAGGCGGTCACGAATGTGGCGGGAGGTGATGTACTTGCCGTCCTTTCCGGCCAGCGGAGAATCGTTGACATTGAAGGTCATGGAAATCGTGGGATCCTCGATCTTCGGGAAGGGGATCGGATCTACGTGCTCCGGTCCGCAGAGCGTATCTCCAATGTGCATCTGCTCAATGCCGGAGATGGCAACGATGGAGCCCATGTTCGCTTCCTGCACCGGAACCTTCTGCAGTCCCTCGAACTCATACAGGGTATTGACACGACATTTTACGCGCTTGTCGGGATCGTGATGATTGACCAGAACGACATCCTGTCCTACACGAATGGAGCCGTTGGAAACCTTGCCGACACCGATGCGGCCGACGTAGTCGTTATAATCAATGGTAGAGATCAGCACCTGCGTGGGAGCTTCCGCATCTCCCTCCGGGGCGGGGATGTGCTCAATGATGGTCTCGAACAGCGGCTTCATCGAAACGCCGGGGCTGCCAAGGTCCAGTGTTGCAATGCCGGACTTGGCGGAGGCGAATACGAAAGGACAGTCGAGCTGCTCGTCATTGGCACCCAGATCCAGAAGAAGCTCCAGAACCTCATCAATGACCTGCGTAGGACGGGCTCCGGGACGATCAATCTTGTTGATGCAGACGATAACGGAAAGGCCAAGAGCCATTGCCTTGGAAAGAACAAAGCGCGTCTGAGGCATGGGTCCCTCAAACGCATCTACAACCAGGATGACGCCGTCCACCATCTTAAGGACACGCTCCACCTCGCCGCCGAAGTCCGCATGTCCGGGAGTGTCGAGAATATTGATCTTGACACCGTTGTAATTGACAGCTGTATTCTTGCTGGTGATGGTGATGCCTCGCTCCCTTTCAATGGCACCGGAATCCATGACACGCTCTGCTACGGCCTGGTTTTCGCGGAACACTCCGCTCTGGCGCAGAAGGCCGTCAACAAGGGTGGTCTTGCCGTGGTCAACGTGCGCAATGATAGCAACGTTCCGGACGTCTTCTCTCTTTTGACTCATATAAATCTCCACACTTACCTATTATATATGCAAAAACGAATTCAAACCGTCCGATTATATCATTCTGAGAATGCGTATGCAACTCAATTGATGAAGACTGGGCGGTATGGTATGATGATGGCGTTACGATGCAGATGCCGGACAAACGCCGGACCGCCGCAGGCTGGTTGATCAAAAGCGATGTACCGGTGGCCGGAACGTAACATATGGTAATCGATGGATTGACAGCAATAAGCAGGCACTGGATTTTCGTGCCCACAGGAGAAGAAACGGGAGGCGTCATGAGCAGGATCATCCTTAAGTTGAGCGGAGAAGCGCTGGCAGGAGAGAAAAAAACCGGTTTTGATCTGGAGGTAGTGGAAAGAGTAGCGGCGCAGGTAAAGAAGCTGGTGGATGACGGAAATGATGTTGGCGTTGTCATCGGCGGCGGCAACTTCTGGAGAGGCAGAACCGGCACGGAGATTGACCGCGTAAAGTCGGATCAGATCGGCATGCTGGCAACCATTATGAACTGCATTTATGTGTCAGAGGTTTTCCGGGGAGCGGGGCTTATGACAAATGTTCTTACGCCTTTTGAAGTCAGCGGCATGACCAAGCTGTTTTCAAAGGATCGGGCGAACAAATATTTTGCCAGACATATGGTGGTGTTCTTCGCCGGCGGAACGGGGCATCCTTATTTTTCAACGGATACCGGCGTTGTGCTGCGTGCCATTGAGGTGGATGCAGACTGCATCCTGATGGCGAAGAATGTCGACGGTGTATATGACGCAGACCCTGCCAAGCATCCGGAGGCGAAAAGGTACGATATCCTGCCGATCCAGGAGATCATCGACCACAATCTGCAGGTTATTGATATGACAGCGTCCATTCTCGCAAGGGACAACCACATGCCGCTTCGCATTTTTGACCTGAATGAGACGGACAGCATCATTCACGCAGCATCGGGAAGCTTCAACGGAACCACGGTAACGGTGGATTGAGAATTAACATAAAAATGACACAAACGCAGTGTTAAAAGAGGAAGGAATCGTATCATGAGTGACGCAAGAATTAATGTCTATGAAGACAAAATGAAAAAGGCTATTGATTTCCTGGAGTCGGATCTTCAGACCGTCCGCGCCGGCCGTGCAAACCCGCATATTCTCGATCACATTCGTGTCGATTATTACGGCGCACCCACACCGCTTCAGCAGGTTGCCAACGTATCGGTTCCGGAGGCCAGAATCATTCAGATTCAGCCGTGGGACAAGGGATTAATCAAGGATATTTGCCGCGCTATTCAGATGGCTGACATCGGCATTAATCCGACCAGTGATGCGACGATGATTCGCCTTGTTTTCCCGGAGATGACAGAGGAGAACCGCAAGAATCTGGCAAAGGATGTAAAAAAGAAGGGCGAGGAGTCCAAGGTTGTCATCCGCGGAGCCAGACGGGACGGCATGGATGAGTTCAAGAAGCTGAAGAAGGCGGCAGAGATTTCGGAGGACGTGGAGTCGCAGCTGGAAGAGGAGCTCCAGAAGCTGACCGACCAGTTCATCAAGAAGGTAGATGACATTGTGGAGAAAAAGACCGCAGAGGTCATGAAGGTCTGAGCAGATGGCACAGAATACGGAAAACGAATACAAAATTCCTCAGCACGTTGCGATCATTATGGACGGAAACGGTCGCTGGGCCAAGAAGCGTGGTCTGCCAAGGACGGCCGGGCATGCGCAGGGAGCGCGTGTTGTAGAGCAGATTCTCGAAGACGCCGATCACATAGGAATACGGTATCTGACGGTGTATGCATTTTCAACCGAGAACTGGACGAGACCGGATGCAGAGGTGAAGGCACTTATGAATCTGCTTCGGACTTATATGAAGACGTCTCTTGCCAAGTGTGCTAAGAATAACGTCCGGATCCGTGTCATTGGGGACAAATCCAGACTGGATGAGGATCTTCAAAAGAGCATAGCAGGTCTGGAGGAATCTACAAAAACCAATACTGGAATCGGATTTCAGATCGCCATTAACTACGGTGCAAGGGATGAAATGAGACGGGCAGTGGAGAAGCTCTCTGAAAGGGTGCAAAAAGGAGAGCTGGAGCCGTCACAGATTACAGAGCAGGCGATTTCAGATGCACTGGATACGGCGGGGATTCCGGATCCGGATCTTCTCATTCGCACCTGCGGCGAGGAACGGCTGTCTAATTTCCTGATGTGGCAGCTGTCCTACGCGGAGCTTTATTTTACGGATGCGGCATGGCCGGATTTCACCAAAGAAGAGCTGGAGAAGGCGGTGGATGCCTACAATCACAGAGAACGCCGCTTTGGCGGCCTGATTAAGTGATGCTGCAGGCGGCCAAGGCACGAAGCGTCTCTGATCAGACACATCGAGGTTTTCTGAATACATGGGAAATGCCATCAGGCATTTTCGAGTATCAAGATCGGGATGGAGCTAAATAATTACGAATGCTTTGAAGGCTGCAAAAGCGCATGGCGTGCAGTAATTCGGGCACCAAGGAGGGCAAAATCTTTTGCCCCAACAGCATAGGATACGGCAGGATTGATATGAGTAAACGAGTCATCAGCGGCATTGTCATTGCGGTACTGGCTGTAGTACTTGGACTGTGCGGAGGCATTCCGCTTGGACTTGTGCTGGCGGTTTGCGCACTGCTTGCGTATTATGAGCTGACAAGAGCGCTGGGCGTACATGATGAGGAAAAGGAGAAGAGTAATCTTCTGGAAATCACAGGCCTTGTGGCCGGTGCGGTTTATTACGCAGCTCTTATATATTGCAGTCAGATATACGGAAACTATGACGGCGGAGGGAATCTTCTTGTGCGGGGGTCTCTTGATCCGCTGCCCTATATTCATGTCGCTAATGCATTGATGATCGTGGCGGTGGCCGCAGTTTTCTTTGTGAATATGACCGTGTATGTACTTACGTTCCCGCGGTATCAGGCGAGCCAGGTGGTTGGTTCGGTGTTTAGCTTCATTTATGCGCCGATCCTGATCTCATGCATTTACAGAGCCCAGTTCCTTCCCTACGGCAAATTTGTATACGCTCTGATGTTTTTCTGTGCGTGGATTTGCGATACCTGCGCGTGGGCGGCGGGAAGAGCGTTCGGCAAGCATAAGATGACGCCGATACTTTCACCGCATAAGACGATTGAGGGAGCTGTCGGCGGCGTCCTGGGTGGGACCATATTGTGCGTTCTGGCAGCACGGCTTGCAGCTGTACTGGTGCCGGGAGAAAATCTTTATGCGGCCTTTGCGGTGATCGGCGTTGCCGGAAGCTTTATCGGCATGGCCGGCGACCTGGCGGCTTCTGCTATCAAGCGCAACCATGGCATCAAGGATTACGGCAAGGTGATTCCTGGACACGGCGGCATTATGGATCGCTTTGACAGCATTATTTTTACAGCACCGGTTATCTACGCACTGGGAGTTCTCTTTCTTGCAGTGCTGCGGTGACGGATGGTAAACAGATACACAACTGAAGGCAGCACCGACCGGTTCATAAATGAAATCGGCCGGTGCTGAACCGTTACAGGTGTAACAGACGGATCAGGAGAGAATACATGTGTGAGCAGAAACAGATAGCAATTATTGGTTCTACCGGCTCCATCGGGACGCAGGCGCTGGACATTGTGCGCAGCTATCCGGAGCGGCTGAAGGTGACCGCACTTGCTGCCGGCAGGAGCGTATCGAAGATGGAGGAGCAGATTCGTGAATTCGGACCGGAGCTTGTCTGCATGTGGGATGAAGCGGCAGCAGCGGATCTGCGGGACCGTGTAAAGGATCTGCCGGTTCGTGTGGTTTGCGGCATGGACGGACTTTGCGAGATCGCGGTGATGGAACGCAGCGATCTGTTTCTGAATGCGGTGGTGGGTATGATCGGCATTCAGCCGACACTGGCAGCTATTGGAGCACAGAAAACCATTGCACTCGCCAACAAGGAGACACTTGTGACGGCAGGACATCTGATCATGCCGGCGGCGGAGGCAATGGGCGTGGAAATCCTTCCGGTGGACTCGGAACACAGCGCGATCTTCCAGTGCATGAACGGAGAGCCGCATGAGCGGATCGATAAGATTCTTTTGACCTGCTCCGGAGGAACCTTCCGCGGAAAAAAGAGGCAGGACCTTCTGCACAAGCATGTGAGGGAGGCACTGAATAATCCCAACTGGGATATGGGAGCCAAGGTTACCATTGATTCTGCAAGCCTTGTGAATAAGGGATTGGAGGTAATGGAGGCCAGGTGGCTGTTTGATGTGGATGTGGATCGCATACAGGTTGTGGTGCAGCCGCAGAGCATTGTTCATTCTGCGGTGCAGTACGTGGACGGTTCTGTGATGGCACATTTGGCGTCACCGGACATGCGTCTGCCGATTCAATATGCCTTTTTCTACCCGGATCGTCTGCCGCTTTCAATCAAACCGCTGGATTTATTCGCGTTGGGCGAGCTTATCTTCGAAAAACCGGATACGGAAACCTTCCGCGGGCTTCCGCTGGCGTATCGCGCGGCTCATGCCGCTGGTTCCATGCCGACGGTCTTTAACGCGGCCAACGAAGAGGCGGTGAGCCGTTTTATGCGGGATGAAATCGAATTTCTGGATATTTACGATCTGATTGAAGGTGCGATGGATGACCATGATGTGATAGTCAATCCTACGCTGGATCAGATCCTGGAAACAGAAGCCCAGGCAAGAGAATATGTTCGGGAGAAGGTTGCAGCACGATGATTGTCAGCATTCTTATTTTTCTACTTATCTTCTCGGTCATTGTTATTGGCCATGAATTCGGCCATTTTGCCGTGGCAAGGCGGTGCGGAATCCGTGTCAGAGAATTTGATGTCGGCATGGGGCCTGCGCTGTATCGGCACAAGGGGAAGGAAACGGAATTCTGCATTCGCCTTTTCCCCATCGGCGGAGCCTGCATTTTTGACGGAATGGAGGCGATGTATGATCCGGACAGCATTGCGGAGGCGGCGCAGCAGCACGGTGAAACGCAGGATGCCGAGGTGACGTGTGCGGCGGCAAAGGACGTGGACATTCATTCCTTCCCGAATGCAAGCGTTGGAGCCCGCATTGCAACTGTGCTGGGGGGACCCATTGCCAACTTCATCATCGGCCTTGTCTTTGCCGTTATCATCGTTGCCTTTTGCGGCACAGATTTGCCGGTGATACAGGACGTTGTAGAGGATTCGGCGGCGCAGGAGGCGGGCCTTTTGGCCGGTGATGAGATCACGTCGATCAATGGAAGGGCCATCCATATTTTTCGGGAGATTTCGCTGAGCTCATCGATGAATTACGGCGAGTCAATGCGGATCACCTATAAGAGGGACGGGGAAGAGCATAGCATCGTTCTGACACCGCGATACAATGAGGAGGACGGAGCATATTACATCGGTATCATTGGCTCCGGAGAGTATGTTAAATGCGGACCGCTTCAGACCTTTCAGTATGGATTTTATGAGGCGGAGTATTGGGTCCGGGCAACATTTCAGTCCATCGGTTTGATTTTTCGCGGACATTTTTCGGCGGATGATCTCTCGGGGCCGGTCGGCATCGTAAAGGTTGTGGATGATACCTACGAGGTGACCAAGCAATACGGCGTCTCCACGGTGATTCTGACGTTTATGAATCTTACAACGCTTTTGTCGATCAATCTTGGAATCATGAATCTTCTTCCGATTCCGGCCTTGGACGGCGGACGGTTTCTTCTTTTGCTCGTGGAGCTTATCCGCGGGAAAAAGCTTTCACCCGAGAAGGAGGGATATGTCACACTGGCCGGTGTGGTGATTCTGATGGCGATTATGGTGTTTGCGTTGATCAATGATATCGGAAGGTTTTTCCGTTGATCGCATGGATTTGCAAAGGAGGCTGCTCCTTCACGGCGCAAATCCGGAATGGGAAACGCTTTCATCAGCGGTTTCTTAGGGAATAATTGCAGTTGCGTTTGTTATAGAAACAGAGGGGACGAGAAATGATACAGAAGACAGATACCGTTCGGCAGCATACAAAGGTGGTTTCCATCGGCAATGTTAAAATCGGCGGCGGGAATCCCATCGCCATTCAGTCCATGACCAATACGCGGACGGATGATGTGGAGGGTACGGTTGCGCAGATTCTGCGCCTGGAGGAAGCAGGGTGTCAGATTATCCGATGCACAGTACCGGACGAGAGCTGCGCAAAAGCCATTGCAGAAATCAAGAAGAGGATTCATATTCCGCTGGTGGCAGACATCCATTTCAATTACAAAATGGCAATTGCGGCCATGGAGAACGGCGCCGACAAGATCCGCATCAATCCGGGGAACATCGGAGGAGAGGACAGGATCCGCGCGGTGGTGGACTGCGCCAAGGAACGCCGCATACCGATTCGTGTGGGTGTTAATTCCGGCTCCCTGGAACGGGATCTTCTGGAAAAATACGGCGGTGTCACACCGGAAGGATTGGTGGAGAGTGCTCTGGATAAGGTCGGCATGGTTGAGAAGTGCGGCTATGATCAGATCGTGATCAGTATCAAGTCCTCGGATGTACTGACCTGTGCGCGCGCGCATGAAATTCTGGCGCAGAAGACGGATTATCCGCTGCATGTCGGCATTACAGAGGCAGGAACCACGTACGGCGGCCTGATCAAATCCTCGGTCGGACTGGGAATTATTCTTTACCAGGGAATCGGGGATACCATCCGCGTCTCACTCTCCGGAGATCCGGTGGAAGAGGTGCGCGCGGCGAGAGGGATTCTGCGGGATCTGAAGCTGCGGACGGACGGCGTTGAGGTGACGTCCTGCCCGACCTGCGGACGAACGAGAATTGATCTGATCGGGCTGGCGGGCAAGGTTGAAGAGATGGTACAGCAGTATCCGTACAGCATCAAGGTTGCAGTTATGGGATGCGCGGTGAATGGACCGGGGGAAGCCAGGGAGGCAGACATCGGTATTGCCGGCGGTGACGGCGAGGGAATTCTCATCAAAAAGGGAGAGATTGTCCGGAAAATGCCGGAGACAGAGCTTCTGGCAGCCTTGAAGGATGAGTTGGATCACTGGGAAGAGAACAAGTAAGTGAGGTGAGGATACAGAGCATATGGCAAAGGCTTTTACAGAGGCGTTTCCGACGCTTCGGCTCAAGGGGGAGCTTCGGGAACTGTTCTCGGATACGCAGGTCACACGAATTGCCTATAACAAGGATCATACAAAGCTTCGAATTTATCTGGAATCCCGTCATCTGATCCATATCAGATTTGTACGGCAGATGGAGGATCTGATCACAGCAGAGGTTTGCCCGGGGGGCGGCCTGCGGGCAGTGATCGTGGAGCACTACCTGCTGTCGGCACAATACAATGCGGAAATGCTGATGCATGAATATATGGATTCACTTGTCACAGAGCTGTGGCAGGAAAATCCGATCTGGGGAAGCTTCTTTAAAGAAGCTTCCTTTACTTATCCGCGGGAAAATGCGATTGAGCTGCATCTGGAGAATTCCGGATTTGCCAGAGACGGCGGGATAGCCATCCACCGCATGCTTCGGGATATTCTGCGGGAGCGCTGCGATATGGACTGCGAAATCGATCTTTTATACGATTTGCCGGTCCGCAGTCATGCGAAGGCCGTGCTGGATGATGCGTTGCTGCCCGGTGCCGACAGGCAGCGGAGAAAACCGGCTCTTCCCTCAGAGGCCGGATCCGGACAGGGACAGACGGATCTGCCGTGGAATACCGATGGCGGCGTGC
>CAVBQH010000072.1:0-11216 GCA_963597485.1 Acutalibacteraceae bacterium | reverse complement strand
CAGGAATAACTGCCCCAGTACGCAGAAATCTCCTGCCCCATATCAAAGGTGCAGTCATAGGAATTATGATAATACAAACCAACTGCCCGATATCCGTCTTCATTCACATGGATATAAAACGGAATGTGCTTGTACAAAGGATCTCCGAACTCTGGATCCTGTCCGATTGCATCCTTCGGAGACATCCGTATGCGGCGGAGCTTCTTGTCCAGATGCCCGGTCTTTTCTCCAAAGCCGTAGAAATGATCTTTTTCACGATCCAGTTCACTGTAATGTCCGATTCGTCCCAGCTGATCCTGTTCATAGGCTCTGGATTTCAGATCCTGATGCAGAATGTGTCCATCCTCATCCTGCAGCGTAAAGTAGAACGGCTCCTTCTGCAGAATCAGCCGTACCTTTCCGGTGTCAAAAACCAGCTTGTCATCCTCTTCCGTATACGGAACATCCAGTGCCTTGATTCTGGTTCGTTCCTCTTTCAGAAGTTCGTCCATCTGATCTTCCCAGGCCGTCATTACCAGCGTATAAGAGCTTTCCCGCATGGGCGTATTCTTATCGTAATGAACCCTTATTCGAATGATATCCTCTGTCATAAAGATCAGCAGAACATCCGCCGTATCTGCATGCAGAAGGTATCCGTTGTCTGTTTTTTCAATGGTCTCCAGCCGATGTACCAGCATGATGTCACCTCATAATATATATTCTGCGGCGGCTCCGGGTCTGTACAGCCCACCGAAACCGCCGCGATCTTTGTCAGCCTTTGACAGCTCCTGCCGTCATTCCCTTCATAAACTGTTCCTGGAATACCAGGAAAATAACAAGTACCGGAATCATTGTCAGCACAGACATTGCCAGAAGACTTCCCCAGTCCACCGAATACTGCCCGGCGAAATTAGCAAGTGCCAACTGCACGGTATATTTCTTTGTGTCGCGGATGACGACCAACGGCCACATGTAGTCATTCCAGCGCCACAGGAAGGAGAAAATTCCAAGGACGCTCATAATCGGCTTGGCCATAGGGAGCATCAATCGAACAAAAATACTGGTCTCGCTGGCTCCATCCACTCTGGCCGCTTCCATCAGCTCATCCGGTATGGTCATAAAGTACTGTCTAACCAGGAATACACCTGTCGGCGTTGCTGCGCACGGAATGATCAGTCCGAGGAAATTGTTGTACATGCCAAAGGTCCGGATCACCTGGAAAATCGGGATCATCAGAACCTCCAGCGGAAGCATCAGCGCTGAAATAAAGAACATAAAGATAAAGGTACTTCCTTTAAACTTGTACTTAGCAAATGCATATCCTGCCATGGTGTTGATGACAATGGTCAGCGCTGTCGCTGCAACCGCAACAATTGCAGTATTGCGGAAATAAAGTCCAAAATCGCCGCGATTCCATGCATCAATGTAATTCGTCAATGTAAATTTCGACGGAAGGAGCTTCGGCGGATAGCTGAACAGCTCCGTTCCTGCCTTAAAGGAGGACAGTGTCATCCAGATAATCGGCACCAGATAGATCAGTGCGAAAAAGATCAGGATGATATAGGTTGCAAGACTTCCTTTATGTCTACGCATCGATGGCACCTCCCTTATTGATCTTGAACTGAACCAATGTCAGCGCTGCCAGAATGAGAAGAAGAATCATCGACAGGGCGCTGGCATAGCCGAGTTCGAAGCGGTCAAAGGCCTGCTCATAGATGTACTGCACCGCAAACTTAGTTGCTCCGGCAGGACCTCCGTCCGTCAATGTCAGAACCAGTCCGTACTGCTTGAACAGATCAATGAAGCCTAGAATCATCACCAGGAACGTCGTTGGCTTCAAAAGCGGCAGCGTAATCGATACAAACTGACGCCAGCCGGTTGCTCCGTCCACCTTCGCCGCCTCATAATAGCTCTCACTGATATTGCTCAGTCCCGAAAGGAACGTCACCATGTAGAATCCGGATCTTGACCATACGGAAGCGATGATCACCACTGCCATTGCCGATACGCCGTTCGTAAACCAGCCAACCGAGCTTCCTCCCATCTTCTCCAGAAGGAAATTAATGACACCGGTAGAATCTCCGAAAATAAACTGGAACAAAAGACCTACAACAATGTACGAAATCATGGACGGCCAGTAGAAGATCGCCCGAAAGATACTGCGTCCTCGGATTTTCTTCACCAGCTGCGTTGCAAGAAGAAGCGGTATCGCAACAATCAGGGGCAGTGCAATCAGCGCATACAGAAAGGTCTGCCGGATGGAAATCCAGAATCTGGTATCCTGAAACAGTTTTATGTAATTCTTAAAGCCTATGAAATGCAGTGCACCTATTCCTTCCCAATCCGTCAGGGAATAGACAAAGCCGAATACGGCAGGTACCGCAATAAAAATAACAAAGATCAGTAGATTCGGCAGGATCATCATATATGGGAACAAGGTCCGCTCCAGTGATGTCCTTTTTTTCGTCTTTGGCTTTTCCATCGTATCACCTCTTTTACTACCCCTTACTGCCGCAAAATCACTTCAGAAATCCGTTCTCTTTCATAAAGCTGTTCGTATCCTGATCGATCAGCTCGGCCATTTCCTCTGCAGACATGGTTCCTGCAAGAACTTCCGGCCAGTAATTCTTCAGATCCGTATATGCAACGGAGGTATATCCCGCCATGCTCAGATCAAAGCCGGCGGTTTCCGGAGTATTTGCAAGCTCGTCGGCAAAAATTGCGAACTCCTCAGCACGTACCGGATACTCAATATCCGAGCAATCCTTGCGCGGAGATACATACAGACTTTCCTGGCAATACTGCTCATTCTGTTCCTTTTCGGTCACCCACAGAAGGAAATCAACCGCTTCCTTCTCGCATCCGGTTCCCTTAAACGCTGTGATATTCTTTCCGCCGGGAACAGAGGATCTGGTGGTTCCCTTCGGCATATAGGTCACGCCCCACTCAAAATCCGTAATGTTCGTATCGTAATTCTGCATCATCCATGTGCCGGAAACCTGGCAGGCGAGCTGGCCGGAACGGAACAGGCTGTTGGGATCCTCTCCGCTGAGCCAGACGCTGTCTACGAACAATCCGGCCTCACTAAGTCCCTTGGTAAAGTTAATGGCATTCAGACTTTCCTGGCTGGAGAGATTTCCGCCGTTTTCATTGGCAAGACTGCCGCCAAATTCATACAGGATCGTACTCCAGCGATGTGCTGCATTATCCACTGCCATGCCGTATTTGACAGCGCCGCTGTCAACCACCTTCTGCAGCGCCTCCTTGAATTCATCCCAAGTCCAGATATCATCTGCACTGTCCGGAACCGCTACGCCTGCTGCCTCAAATGCCGTCTTGTTGTAAACAAGACCGTTTGCAGTAACCTCCGTAGGAAGCGCCACAAGCTGTCCGTCTGACTTGTACAGATAATTCACAGAATCCAGGAACTGCTCTGAGAGCGTATCCGCGTCAGTATAATCCGCAAGGTTTACCATGGAGTCATGGAGCTTACTGATGGTCGTTTCCGTTCCTCTGGAAAGAGCCGGAGCCTCTCCTCCTGCGATTGCCATCTGAAGCTTAGTATTCAAATCATCGTAGGCAATTTCCTGAATATTGATGGTAATGTTGGGATGCAGCTCGTGATATTCATCAATGAGCTTCTGCATGGCAACCGTCTCATTTCCGTCGGTCCACCAGATCATATCCATGGAAACTTCTTTTTCATCCGAGCTTTCTGATGAAGCGGCCGCTTCCGAAGAAGCTGAACCGGTCTCGCCGGATGAACCGCAGCCGGCAAGTGTTCCTCCCAGCATGCAAGCTGTCAATGCCAGTACCAGTAATCTTTTCATTTCCTTCCTCCTTGTTATGCAACCAACGGTCACCATCCGGTTTTCAGACGTTCCCTGCGCGGCTGCTCTTTGTAGTTATTCAGCCCCTCTCAATTTCTGCTGAACCCGATATACGCATTGTAAAAAAAGAATTGCCCCGTTATGAGGGGGCAATTCTGTGTTTTACAGTGAAAATTCTGCAGTCGATTTTCTGCGATACTCCGCCGGCACCATTCCGTATCGTTTTTTGAAAACCTGACTGAAATAATGGGGGTCTCCGTAACCGACCTCCTCTGCAATCCGATAGGTTTTCATCTGCGTTCCGCTCAAAAGCTCTTTGGCCTTTTCCATTCGAACATCCGTCAGGTAATCCGAAAAATTCTCACCCTTCTCCTTTTTAAACAGACGGCTTAAGTAGTTGCTGTTGAGCTTCATAGAATCCGCCACCTTCTCCAGATTCAATTCCCTGTCTGCATACTGCTGCTGCACATACAGGCACATGCAGCTGACGACATCGCCCTTCTGCTTGGCATAGCTGGAGACCGCCTGCACACCTTTCATCACACAGGCGAACCTGGCATCAAAATTTTCATTCATGTATTGATGTTCCCATCGATTCGCCGTTTCCATTCCAAGCTTTGCCGCGCATCTGGTCGCTTCCCTTGAAATTTCCCGGAGCTTTGCCAATGCAAACTGCTGATCCTCCGTACGTGCAATTTCCCGCTTCCAGCTTTCAAGAAGCCTGTCCGTCTTCTCCGTG
Source organism: Acutalibacteraceae bacterium (assembly GCA_963597485.1). Classification (GTDB taxonomy): domain Bacteria; phylum Bacillota; class Clostridia; order Lachnospirales; family Lachnospiraceae; genus CAG-791. The sequence continues at coordinate 6,668 of CAVBQH010000072.1, read as the reverse complement.
TCTCCGTGCATAACGGCATATACCAGCTCACTGATCTCCAGATTTGGTATGTCGCCTTCTGCTTTTTGGCACTCTGCAAGAACACAGCTTTCCGGGCAAAAAAAGCTGCGTTGCACCAGTTCGCGACATATGCTGTAGCATTGCTGCAGCTGCTCCTCACTGCTGTAAACCGGACTGACACAGAACACCGCCAGCTCTCCTAGCTCCGACGTTCTGTGCCGCAGGAACACTCGAATCGCCTCGACCAGCTTCTGCCTTGCCGTTTCCTTATCCGTCCCGGGCATTATCGGGCACAGGAAAATAATTTGATCATCCGCACTTCCAAAAATCGGTCGATATCCTGCCAGCTGAAGAGAACGCTCAATGTATGACTGCGCGATGGCAAGCGTCGGCGTCACCTCCAGTTTCAGGTTATAAAAAGCCGCCATGACAACCACACTGTCCTGCTGCATCTGTTCACGAATCCAGGCATCATCCGCATTGCGGGAACCGGCGGTCCCATACCTCGCCAGATTGAATAAGAGGCTGGATGTTGCCAATGTTTTCGCATTTTCCAGTGTCTTAGCTGTCAACCGGCGTTTTTCCTCCATCCGATCCAGTTCCCTGATTGCTTTCTCTACCGTTTCTATCAAGTGGTCCCTGTCAATCGGCTTCAGAAGATAGTTCACCGCTTTTGAAAACATCGCCTTTTGAACATAAGCAAAATCGTCATAAGCAGAAATAATGATAACCCTGGTCTCCGGAAAATGCTCATTGCAATAGTCTGCAACCTCAAGTCCGCTTTTCCCCGGCATCTTTACATCGGTAATTACAATGTTCGGCCGCAGCCGTTCAATCAATGTGATTCCCTCTGTTCCATCCTTGGCTGTTCCTTCCACGCAACAGCGCAGCTCCTGCCAGTTCACCATTCCCTGCAGGCTCTGCAGAATCAATTCTTCATCATCAATCAACACCACAGAATAATGACTTGTTAATTGTTCCATTTCACTCCATTCCTCGCGTTGAAGAATCCTCTCCCTCACTCTGCGGCAGCATAAATGTAAATGTCGTCCCCCATTCCGGGTCACTCAGAACCGTAACGTACTCCCCGGATCCATAAAGAAGGCGAATGCGTTTCAGTACATTCTTCACTCCGATTCCAAGACTTGCTTTTTCTTCTTCGGATGCCTTCCCTTGGGCATATGCTTCAATGGCTCTGACCTTTGAAGCCTTCATCCCGATTCCGTCATCTGACACCGTGACAGCAAGGAGTTCTTCCTCTCTGCGCACCTCAACGGTTACAATACCCTTCCTCCCGCTCGGAATAATTCCATGCAGCACCGCATTCTCCACCATCGGCTGGACAATCAGACTTGGGATTCTCCAGTCCAGTGTTTCCGAATCCACGTGAATTTCATAATCCAGAAACCGAGCCTGCATAATCTTATAAATTTCCAGAAATGCTTCTGCGCAGGAAATTTCCTCCTTCACTGTAACATAAATCTGATCATTCATTTTGGACTGCATAAGTCTTGCAAAGGCATTGGTAACATGCCGAACATCATCCTTGCGTTCCAACTGCGCCAATGAATTCACACATTCCAAAGTGTTATAGAGAAAATGCGGTTCAATCTGCTGCTGGAGCTGTGCCAGCTGCATTTCGCGATAGGCCAGTCCTGCCTTCAGGTTTTGATTGATCAGGTGATCCATCCGATGTGCCATCACCTCAAAGCTTCTGGCCAGTTCCTCCAACTCATCTCCCGTATGTACATTCAATGAGATTTCATAATCCTCATCCTGTACACGCTTTACTGCCTGCATGATCTGTCGCACCGGCCTTGATACAATTCTCTCGTTCAGGATGTTGATGCACAGAATCATCGCCATTCCTACCAGAAAGAAACACAGAATCACCGTTATAAAAACCGTTCGCGACTCATAAATCTCACTGCTCCGAATGCCGCTGACTACATACCAGCCATCATTGATAGAAGCAGTGCCGCACAAAAGAACCTCTCCGACTCCTTCCACAAAGGTTGTTACACCTTCCGGCAGTTCTGCCGTATCCATGCCGTCCAGTGCCTGCAGATACGCATCCTTCTCCGCTTGATTTGTTGTAATCAGCTGATGCGATGTGCTGTCATACAGCCCCAGGAAACAGGTTCTGTCCTCAGCCAGGATCTCCAGCTTGTTTTGAAACTGAGACTTGTTATACAAAAAAGAGATGTACCCGACAATTTTCCCGCCATCCAGCATCCGTACAGCTCTGCTGTATATCAGCTGTCCGTTCTCCATTTCACAGGTAATGCGGCCGGACGGATAGATCCCGGATAATTCAAGCTGTGCCGGAAGGCTGTAATGCCCAAAGGTATTGCTTGCTCTGTCCCAGCTTAAAATTTCTTTCCCATCTGTATCATAAACAGAAACTGCTCCAATCTCATTTTTAATATTGCTGCGCAGAGAGATCAGACTGCGCATAGCAGTTATTACCAGGTAATTGCTGTCCGATTCGTAATACTCAGACAGCAAATTGGCCATCGTTCCGTCCAAGGCGACAAAATTGATCTGGTTCATAAAAGCATCGGAATTCTCATCCAACCTGGCTCCCATTGTCCTGGTCAGTGTCCGGTACTGCTGGACTGCCGCCCGATATTCCATGCCGGAAACCCGCACATAAATAAAAATGCCCATCAGAACAATCAGTACAGAAATAATCAGCATACTGCCGGCATTGATTTTCCAGCGAATGGTCTGTCTGCTGCCCACCAGTCGTGTTATCCACTTTCTCATTCTGCGCCTTCACTCCCCACTCTTGCATATGTTCTGCCGTCGTCTAAAATGACGCGGCCGGTCAGGCTTCCGCCCGGCCGGCCGCGTTCCTGCCTGTCCAATTCTATGCTATTGTAACCATTCAGTATTCACTTGCAAAACCGCTGTCGCGCAGCTTTCCTTTGCTCATCCGGCGGTCTTACCCCTTCGCCACGTTCTTGGCGGCGACGATATTCACGCCGGTCCCCGCCACATCCGCGAGGATCACCTGCCCGATACTGACAGGTGCCGGTACCTCGATGCCCTTGAGCGCCCGCACACAATCGTAGATCTTCCCCTTCGGAATCTCACCCGCCGTTTTCACGCTGACCACCGGGATCTCTCCGCCGTTCACACGTACAGTTGTTGTAACAATACGGGCAGGTGCAGTTACCTCTTTTCTTGCGTAGGCATCACCGCGCGGACATGTGTTGCCGGTTACGTTTTTCACGCTGCCATTCTCCAGCTCAACCGTGATCTGACAGCCAAGAGGACAACCAATACAGGTCAATGTTCTTGTCGTGTCCATATTATGCCTCCTCTGTCCGAATCACAACCGTTGTCGCTGCTCGAAGAGCCGCAGCCTTATCGCCTGTCAATACAATCGTTTCCATCTCGCCCGGAGCCATCACCGGCCGCTTTCTTGCGAAGATCCTCTCTCCATTCACATACAGCGCAAGTGTTCGATTTTTGTAGACATTCCCCACGCGCATGCGCAGCGTCAGCTTATCGCCGACATGCTCCGGATGAATCCGCTCCGGCACGCAGTAGCGCACGCCGTTCTCACAGGATACCGAAATTCCAGGAGCCTCTGCGGCCTTGTTCTCCTGCTGCCCCTGAATGTAGGCTGCGGCCTCTCTTCCGGCCAGTCCCGCTTCCTCCGAGACATAATCCACCAGGTCATGCACATGCAGGACGTTCCCCGCTGCGAAAATACCGGGAATGCTGGTCTGCAGCGTCTCATCCACGCAGGGTCCGTTGGTCACCGGGCTCATCTCCACACCGGCGCCGCGGCTCAGCTCATTCTCCGGGAGAAGTCCGCAGGACAGAAGCAGTGTATCGCAGTCATAGTGCTCCTCGGTTCCCGGAACCGGCTTCCCATTTTCTACCTGTGCCAATGTAATGCCGGTTACGCGCTTGTCACCCTCGATATTAACAACCGTATGACTCAGCTTCAGCGGAATGCCGAAGTCATCCAGACATTGCACAATGTTGCGCTTTAGGCCTCCGGAATAGGGCATCAGCTCTGCAACGCATAGAACCTTGGCTCCCTCCAGTGACATGCGGCGCACCATGATCAGCCCGATATCTCCGGATCCCAGGATTACGACCCGTCGTCCCGGCAGATACCCCTCGATGTTCACCAGGCGCTGTGCCGTGCCGGCCGTGTAGACGCCGGCCGGACGAAAGCCCGGGATGTTCAGTGCTCCTCGGGGACGTTCCCGGCAGCCCATTGCCAGAACAATTGCCTTTGCCCTTATGTTCAAAATGCCGTCTTCCCGATTGACTGCAGTGATGACGCGGTCCCTTGTAATGTCCAGGACCATCGTATTTTTCTTGCAGGGGATCTGCAGCGCTTCCACCTGTTCCTCGAATCGCCCTGCGTATTCCGGTCCTGTCAGCTCCTCCCGAAAGGTATGCAGACCAAAACCGTTGTGAATGCACTGGTTCAGAATTCCGCCCAGTCTCTCATCCCGTTCCAGGATCAGAATGTCCTGAACACCGGCCTTTCTCGCCTCAATCGCTGCCGCCATTCCGGCCGGTCCGCCCCCGATGATTACCAAATCAATCTCTCTCATTGCACCTTCCCCGCTTGCTGCGCGCAGCCTATAGCTGATCCTTATTGATTCCCACAATGTATTCCGAGCCGGTGCCGGATTTGGTTACCTGCTCCTGCGGAATCTGAAGCTCTCTTGCCAGGATCTCCATGATCTTCGGACTGCAAAAGCCCGCCTGGCATCGTCCCATCTCGGCCTCTGTCCGGCGCTTGATGCCGTCCAGACTTCTCGCACCCGGAACGCGATGAATGGCTTCGACGATTTCCCCCTCCGTCACGCTGCGGCACCGGCATACCATTACGCCGTAAGCCGGATCCTTCTCAATCAGCTTCTGAAACTCCTCCGCGGGCAGGTGCGTTGTTCTCGTCATTCCCTGCCGCGTTGCCAGGAAGTCCGGCTTCTCCTGCAGGTGCAGGATATCTGCTGCCATCTTAGCCACCGTCTCTCCGATGGCAGGCGCCGCCGTAAGGCCCGGTGACTCAATACCGGCACAATCAATAAATCCCGGACGGCTCTCCTGAATGATAAAATCGTGCCGCAGCTCGTGCGCACGCAGTCCGGAAAAGCTGGTGATCACCTGCCGAAGCGGGAGATTTGCCACTGCGCGGCCGGACTTTTCGGCCACCTCCGCCAGCTCTGCAGCGGTCGTCGACACATCATCCTTATCGTCAATGTCATTGGCGGTCGGACCGATGAGAAGATTTCCGTGCACCGTCGGGGTAACCAGCACGCCCTTTCCGTATTTGCCCGGAAGCTGAAAAATGGTATGGCTCACATGATTTCCCGCCGTAGTATCCAGCAGAAGATAGCTTCCTCTCCTCGGCACAATGGTCAGCTTGTCCTCGCAGATCTGGTTGTGGATCATATCCGCATAGACGCCGGCCGCATTGATGACAAGGTCCGCCTCCAGAATCCCCTTTGAGGTTTCCAGTCTCCAGCCGCCCAGGGGATCCTCAGCCTCTTCGATTTTCTCAATCTTCTGAACCTTGGTATCAAACCGGAACTCTACGCCGTTGGCTGCCGCATTCTCCGCCAGGGCAATGGTCAGTCCAAAGGGACATACAATGCCGCCTGTAGGAGCGTACAGTGCCGCTACGGCCTCCTTCGAAATGTTCGGCTCCATCTGCCGCAGCTCATCCTGCTCTACAATGCGCAGTCCTTCAACGCCGTTGGAGATACCTCTCTCATACAGCGCCTGCAGCGCCGGCCGGTCCTCTTCCTGAAGACACACCACAAGGCTCCCGCATTGCTGAAAGTCGAAATCCAGTTCCTTTGCCAGCTCCGGCATCATCCGGTTTCCCAGCACATTGAGCCTCGCCATGGTACTCCCGGGTTCTGCGTCAAATCCGGCATGCACGATGGCGCTGTTGGCTTTACTGGTGCCGCAACACACATCCTCCTCTTTGTCGATCACCAGCACATCTGCCTGATATCTGCCAAGAAACCGGGCAATGCTGCAGCCGGACACACCGGCACCGATGATAATGACACCCCTCCTGCCTTCCTTCATTTCCTTCAACCTTGCCCTTCCCTTGCGTAATCAAACGAATACTTTACTGCATTCTGCCAGCCGCGAAGCTTTGCCGAAAGCTCCTCATCCGTAATCTGCGGAACAAACCGCCGCTCTATGCCATTGTTGGCAGAAAGCTCATCGGTATTTTGCCAGTAGCCGACAGAAAGACCGGCAAGATATGCCGCTCCCAGCGCCGTTGTCTCCACACAGGCCGGCCGTTCCACCGGAATGTTCGCAATGTCTGCCTGCATCTGCATGAGCAGATTGTTGACACTGGCTCCGCCGTCCACCTTCAGACTCTGAATGCCGATACCGGAATCCCGCCGCATCACATTCAGTACATCGTTGACCAGATAGGCAATCGATTCCAGCGTCGCACGGATGATGTGATTTTTGTTGACGCCACGCGTAATGCCGACAATGGTTCCGCGCGCGTACTGATCCCAGTACGGCGCACCGAGCCCGGTAAACGCCGGGATCACATAGCAGCCGTTCGTATCCTTTACTTTGGAAGCGAAGAATTCTGAGTCCGCCGCAGAGTCAATCAGCCGCATCTCATCCCGCAGCCATTGAATCGCAGCCCCCGCTAC
>CAVBQH010000071.1:0-11252 GCA_963597485.1 Acutalibacteraceae bacterium | reverse complement strand
CCTCCACGCCGGCATCGGCCAGCTCTCTTGCCTTTTCTGCAGCCCCCTTGGCAACGGTGAGAATCGTGCCTTCCTTGGGCTTCATGACTGCCTTGTACGCCGTCTCCACTGCCTTGTCAAAGGCATCCGCGCACAAAGGAACCGTAACCGCCTGGCAGTCGCGCACGATCTTGCAGTAGCCACGCAGAAGCTGGGACAAAATAACGCCGGAATTGCCGCGGGCGCCGCGAAGAGATCCCGAAGAAATAGCCTTGCAGACCTTCTTCATATCATTCGGATCCTCTGCCTCAAGAACCTCTCTTGCCGCAGAGATCACGGTCATGCTCATGTTGGTTCCGGTATCGCCGTCCGGTACCGGGAACACGTTCAGCTCATTAATCCAGGCTTTGTTCGACTCCAGATTCTGTGCTCCGCAAAGGAACATCTTCCTAAGGAGCTGTACATCTATGGCAGTAGTACTCACGTTCTGCGATCCTCCCATCAGTCAATGACTTTCACGCCTTCAACAAAGACGTTCATCTTCTCAATCTCAAGTCCGGTGAATTCCTCGACCCTGTAGCGGACGCTCTCGATGAGATTGTCGGCCACCGTCGGAATGTTCACACCGTACGATACAATCACGTGGAAGTCGATGATCAGCTTTCCTTCCGGTGTCAGTGAGACACTGATGCCTCTTGTCATGGATTCCTTTTTAAGCAGGCTGAACACACCGTCGCGTACATTGACGCCGGCCATCCCCACAATGCCGAAGCACTCCACGGCAACGCTGCCTGCATACTGCGCAATTACCTCATTATCAATGGAGATATTTCCCATATGAGTATTCATCGAAGAAGACTTCATATTCCAGACTCCTTTCCTGTCCGTATTGCAAAGCGCCGTGCCCGCTCCTGTCCGTTCTGCCAGGGGACTCTCCCCCCTTCCATGCAAAACATCGTCGCACCCGGCCAGCTGCTCTGCGGTCATAATCAGCTCTCATTATACAGGACCTGTCGCATACCCGCAAGGAAGAGACGGCTGGAATCCACATAGCGCTACGGGTACAGCACCGTCAGCTTCCCGTCCGGTCGGCGCACAGGCTCACCCAAGAGGATGTTGCGCAGGGTGCCCGCGTAGATCTCCAGCTTCATCTTCTCAAAGCCGCGGTAGGCCTCCTGCGGGAAGACGAATTTCAGATTGCGGCGGGCGTACTGTCTTCCGGAAATCACCTGCCGCAGCTGCTGCATGTAATCCACCTGCTCCACCCAGGCCTGATCGATGGCGTGCAGCGTCATGAGACGGCAGTAGTTTTCAAAGGTCTTCTTGGTGCCCAGCTCTGCCTTCTTTCTCTCAAAGGCCAGATCTGCCTGCCGCAGGAGGAGGTCCCCTGCCTGCTCTCTTGTTGCCAGCTGCTCCTGCGTCGGGAAATCCTCGAACTCGCAGGAAATGTTATCCATAATAAAACGAACAATATCATCAGGAACCGGCAGGTGCCCCAGTTTATCCAGATAGTTCCCGATGACCTTCTTCTCCAGCTCCAGATAGTAGGCCTTCTCTGTCGGTACGCAGTCCATAACACGGTCCCTTGTTGCATAGATGAGATTCCGCTGCTTCTCCATGCTCTCACCGTAGTCCTTGGTAGCCTTGCGGCCGGCTCTTGCAAGGTCTGAAGAGGTCTGCTGCGCCGCGTGCACAGCGCGCAGGATCCTGCGGCTGCGGATCTGCCTGCTCCCGTCCTGAAAGGCTGTAAGCCACTTCCTGCCGTAAAGCTTTACCACCTCATCCTCAAGCGAAAGGTAAAACCGCGAGAAGCCGGGATCTCCCTGCCGGCCACTTCGTCCCCGTCCCTGGAGCTCCTGACGCTTATTGACCATAAGTCCGATGCCGATGACAGCAAGACCGCCCCGCTCGGCCGCCCCCTCTCCAAGCCGGATATCCGTTCCGCGTCCTGCGACAGAAGTCGCCACGGTAACGGCCCCCAGGCGTCCCGCCTCCTGTATGATCGCTGCTTCCTTGGCGATGTTGTAGGCATTCAGCACGTTGTGGGGGATGCCGCAGTCCAAAAGCAGCCTTGAAAAAAGATCCGACATCTCGATGGAGCTAGCAATGACGAGCACCGGCTGGCCGCTTTCATGCACCTTCTGTACCTCACAAAGCGCCGCCTGCAGCTGCGAATCCCGATTCGGATACACAACATCCGGAAGATCCTTCCTCCGAACGCGTTTCCGGGTTGGGATCACCACCGTCTCCAGTCCGTAAATCTGGCGAAATTCCTGCGCATCGCCGGCTCCGGTTCCCGTCATGCCGGCGAGCTTTTCGTACATATTGAAGTAGCTCTGGTATGTCACCGAGGCCACGGCGCGGCTCTCCTTCGTAATCTCCACGTGCTCCTTGGCCTCCAGGGCCTGGTGCTGTCCGCAGCGGAGCTTCGTGCTGGGCTGGACGCGTCCTGTTTTTTCATCCAGAAGGCAGACGGCTCCGTCGCGAACGATATAGCGTTCCTCCTTCTCAAGTGTCTCATGCGCCCGCAGCGCCAGGCAGATGTGCCGCACCAGTGCCTCGTGCCGGGGCGTGTACAGGTCATGCCTCTCCAGACTGAAGAACCGCTCCGCCTTCCGGATTCCGGACTGCGTCAGCCAGACGCTTCGATTCTCCTTCTGATAATCCTCATCCTTTATCAGCGTAGAGACAAAATAGTCCGCCGTTCCGAACAGATTCGACTGTACCCGTGGCATGCCGGAAACGATGAGCGGGATCTGCGCGCTGTCGAGCAGCACCGAATCCGCTTCGTCCACGATGACATAATCCATTCCCCGGAGGTACCTGCCCTCTTTTGTGTCCTCCAGATTCTCAAACAGATAGTCAAAGGCCAGCGTATCGTTCGTGGTATAGACAATGTCCGAAGCATACACGCGCTTTTTCTGCGCTTTTGTCAGCTGACCGCCCTCCTTGTCGGAAACGCCCACCGCCTCAGTCAGACCCATGAAGCGGTACAAGGGCTCCATCTCCTTTCCATCCCGAGCTGCCAGGTAACTATTCGTCGTCACCAGGATGCAGCTTTTCCCGAAGAGTGCATTGAGGTACAGCGGCATCGTCGCCACCAGCGTCTTGCCTTCTCCGGTCTTCATCTCGGCAATCTTTCCCTGGTGGAGAGCAATGCCTCCCAGTACCTGCACATCATACGGATATTTGCCCAGTACGCGCCCGGCCGCTTCGCGCATGGCTGCAAAGGCCTGCGGCAGGAGCTCCTCCGGCGTTCTTCCCTTTCGGATTTCTCCGCGAAAGCGTCCCGTCATAGCCTGCAGATCCGCATCGGAACATGCCCTCATTTCCTCTGCGCAGGCGTTCACCTTCGCCAGGAGCTTCCGCATTTGGTTCAGTTGTAGGTGATTGTACAGTGAATTCATAAATAACTTGGTATAACTATTCAGAGCCAAGCAAAATTTCATAAATCAGACGTGAAATGCTTGCAGGCAAATTTACGATTGGAATCGGCGGGTTGGCAAAGCGCAAGCACCACCGGCCAGCCGCACCGTTCGCCTTCCGGCCCTCACTGCCTGCTCCAGTGCCTTTCTCTCCGCGCTGTCCTTACTTTGCAGGGGCTCCTGCAGCTCCTGCCAGACAGATTCCTCGGCCAGCAGCAGATAGTGAAAGCAGATTCGCCTTGCGCCGCCCTCGACCAGCTGCGCCGTATACCGAAAGGCTCCTTCGGGGCATGTGACACAGCCATCTGTACCCTGGATCATCTGAAATTCCAGAAGGTCGCCCTGCCGGTCGTAGAAATTCAGCCGCAGAAAGCTGCCGTTCTCCGGCTCATCCTCCCTGCAGACCTGCGCGTGATAGGATTCCCCCTCCAGCAGAAGCGGCAGCTGCGGCTCCAGCCGTTGCTCCGCATAGTCTGTGGAGGAAAACCATTCCTTGACAGAAAAGCCGGGCGGCATGCCGGTATTTTCAAACAGGACATCTGCTGCGGAGCGAAAGGTAATGGTACTGCCGTACATCCACGCATCCTGCGCACAGTGATCCCAGTATACGAGCCATACAATCCGCTCCGGATCCGTGACAGCCGGACGATCTTCTGTTGTTCTGCTTCGATTCCAAATCCCCATTTTCTGTGTCCCTCGCTGCGTCACCATATAGACGCCGGAATTCCTTTGCAAATCCGTGCAATCAGGGAAAAGGGCCAGTTAGTTAAAAATCGATGTACTAGCCTCTCCCCCAGCACTCGCGGAGGATCCTGCTGCGCTGCAGCTCCAGCCACCCTGCAACCTCCTCCAGGCCATCGTCATGGCGTCCCTCAAAGCCCTTACCGAACACGCGGGCCCGCTTTCCCCGCAGGTGATGAAGAAGGTCCATGTACGCCGAAGGGTCGTAATCATCCTCCTTCATATATGCCGCGATCAGCCTGGTTCCCTCAAGCTTTCCCTTCTCCAGCCTTTCCTGCATTTTCTGATTCAGGTGCTGCGCATTCTCCGGTGCAGTTCCTCCCTCCAGCTTCTGCAGAATGTCCAGTGATTCAGGAAAACCGCCCGGGCGCCAGAGCTTCTCCCGAAGTGCCATTTCGCCCAAATTCAGGATGGGTCTCCCCAGGATCATGGCCCGCGGGTGAATGGAGGCTCCGCAGTACAGCGCCCCCGCTGCCCCCAGAGAGCTTCCCTCCAATATCACCTGAGAGTTGTCAAAGCCCAGCGTCCCCATGGCGCCGGTAATCTTCTGCCGCACCATTTTCTCATATTCAGCAGTACCAAGGTATCCGCAGCCGCCTCCCAGCCGCGGGTCATAGAGCATTAGAAACGGGCATCCCCTTACATACAGCTCCTCATAGCTGTCAAACCCTTCCCGGGTTCGCCGGTTCGAGAACAGAACATACAAAGGAGGCTTCCGATCCATCGAACGAAAACAGGTGAACAGCTCTTCACCGGCACCGTCCACACTGCGCTGCGTCCCTCGCACGAAAACGCTGCCGCCCGGGAGTGCCTGCCGCAGGTGAAGCGGGCCGATGTGAATGCGTCCGTTTCCCCGTGCCTCCAGCGAAAAGGCCACCTCCAGATCCTCCCGGGTCGCAACATAAAAAGGCTTCGACAGATCCTCCCGCAATGCAGCCCCCGCTGCCTCCCTTGCTCCGTCCTTCCAGAAAAAGCCGCGCAGCCGCACCTGCACATCCCCCTCGATACGCAGCTCCGGCCAGATCTGCCAGGACGTATCCGCCGGAAGCCGGACACTCTTCGTCCATTCCAGCGTCCTTCGAAAAAGCTCACCAAAGGCACCTTCCAGGGAAAGCTCCGCGTGTCCGCAAAACGACACACCGCCGTCCAGCTCCGGCCGGACCATAATCTGTCTTACCGGCAGCGACACAGAAGGAGCCTGGGAAAGCCCGGTCGTTTGAATGTTATTGTGCATGATTTCTGCCGTCATCTCACCCCACGCATCACTGATTGCTACCCCTGCGCTGCCTCGTCCAGCATCCGCTTCCAGCGCTGCACCAGCGTTCCTCCGGTGTACTCCGAAACCTCCTGCACGCAGTACACCAGCGCCTCGTTCCATCCGGACAGGCTGTCCAGATAATATTCCAGCGCGCCGGTGATGTAGTTGATGTTCTGAATGATGTATCCGTCCTTTTTGTGCTTCACATAGCGCGTGAATCGGTAATTGACCTGCGGAATGCCCGCGCTGATCCCTGCGATCTGCAGGTAGAGCTCCGGCTGGTCCCGCACATCCAGAATCAATCTTGCATCGCGCAGGATCCGGATCAGATCCGTCTCGGAATGGTACGGCGTTACACGAATACGTGCGGCGATCTCGCCGCCACCCCCACCTTCTTGCTCCCGTGTCTGCTCTGTAGCAGGAGGTACGTCCATCCTTGGCGCATATTGTTCCAATGAGGAATCAACCGCTCCCTGCGCCTGCTGCTTCGAGGGGGGGATGCCAGGATCCTGCGCCTGCCGTTCCGAAAGAGAGATACCCTGCAGGCCCGGTTCGCTCATAGACAGCAGCACCTCATTCAGCTTCTCCTGCAGCCGTTCCTGCTCGGAATACGTGCTGGCCCTCGTTCCTGCCAGCAGTACCGCGTCCTGATTGGTCCGCATATAAGCAAAGAGCTGCTGCAGCGCCTTCTCCAGCAAAACACCCTCCAGCCCGTCCAGTGGCATGAAGATCTTCAACTCGCGGATCTGCTGGCTTTTCCCAAGAGGAAGCCGCACGTCAAAGGGCGAGATGTCACAGATGGGAATGTCCTGCACACCGGCCTCCCGAATCTGCCGTGCCGCATGCTCGGTATCCGTCACAATCAGGCTTGCATTCTGCGTATCCTCCAGAACTGCCTTCTCATCCTGTAAATCAAACCGGTCCTCAAAAAAGGACATCACAATCCGCTGCTTGGGTAATGACTCCAGTGCACCTCGAACCAGAGAATCGTGCCGCGTATTGGCCGCAATGACGATGGCCTCACGGTCTGGGCTTGCCGACAGGTAACGTATCAGCCGCTCTCCGATCAGCTCCTCCATCGAGGAATAGACAGACTTGGCAAAGTCTGCCTCTGCGTCCTTTGCAATCTGTATGAACCCTGTTCCGTTCACAACTGCTTCGTTTGCTGCAGTTTCGTATGCACCAGTTTTTTCTACGGCATGACATTTTGCAATGACAAGATTTGGTCCATCTTCCCCGCTGCCGTGCTCCCAAGTGAATCGCAGACGCCCATCCTGGTCGTAGTACTCCTGCCGCAGCAGCTTCCCTCGCTGATAGAAAACGGACGACGAGCAAAAGCCCCGATCGTCATAGATGTCTCGCCGCGCCGGATATCCATCCGCATAGTAGTCCACCCAGCACAGCGTTCCGTCTCCGGCAAATTCCACATCCGCGTAGTGCTGATTTCCACAGTAGGCTGCCAGATGCGTCGGCATATACACCCATTCCACATTCTCCGGCCACGGCAGCTCCAGATAGGAGAACACCGCAGGCTTTTGCAGTGTAATCCCCTGCAGCTCGTCGAACACCGACCAGCAGGCGATCCGTTCGAGGCTCTGCCGGTGCAGAAACCGTCGAAGCCTTGGTGACCACCCAAGGCACAGAATCTCCGTCTCCTCTCCCGCATCCCGGAACATCCGAAGGTGGTTTACCGTATCATCAAACTCGTAGGAGCATCCCGCCTCGTGCCACGGCAGAATGCTTCCCTGCCATTCTCCCCTGTCACCATACCAGGAAGGGATAAAACTATACATGAATGTCTCCCTCTGCCACAACACAAGCTATCAGTGTACTGTTGCCATGCAGGCGCCAGCATGCGTGCTGATCTCCCTCACGCATGCTTCAGCGAAGGCCTTTTCTCATGATGCTGAATCCATTCCTTCAGCTTCTCCTCACTCATTCCCGAGCGCTTTGCCGCATCTGAGAGTGAGAGAATCCCGTCCTGGACAAGCGAGGCTAAGATCTCTAGGTGTCCCTCTTCTCTCCCCGCTTTCATGGCATCCTTCCTCGCCAGCATCTGCATATATTCGAATTCCATAAAATTCCTCCTCGTCTCGGCACTCAGCTTCGTTTTCTGCACCTGCCGATGCACTTCCTCACAGAAGGCATCCGCCGGCGCTTCTCCGTTGATGAGACCCAAGAAATTCTTCAATTCCGGCAAAATATCATCTCCGCTGCCATGCGTATTAATGAAAACCTTCGTTGTCCCATCGCCCAGTTCCAGCTCGCGATCTGTCCTCTCATAGTTCCGGAAGCAGTACATGTGCCTTCCCTTATGGAACAAATCCCGCGGACTGATCATCACCACATAGGAATCCGGAAGGTCCGCATAATCCGCCCCTCCCTACATAAACGGCTCATAGCTCTCCATCGTCCGATACACCTTCGCCTCCTCCAGAAGCTCCGCTGCCATACCGGCCGCCATCATAATCGTCATCGGCGCCATATAGACTCCGGAGTCCGCCCCCCGCACCGCGCGAACGAGGAGTGGCGGAATGATCATCGCCCAGGTAATCCCTCCGGACAGCAGCGCCGCCGCCAGCGTCTGCCCCCGCAACCGCCGTGCCGTCTCCTTCCCGGGCTCCATGTAGTCCAGAAAGTCCCCCTGCCGCTCCAGACTCCGTGCAATCTCTCCCGGCCCGACGAAAATCAGCGCCAGCACCGTCGTCAACACGAGCAGAATCCCTCCGAATAGAAATACCCCGGCCGTCTGATTCAGATTCAGCACCGCCAGCCCCTTCTCAACCCACTCCCTTCCCGGGAGGAACACATTCAGAATCAGCAGTACATAATACGGCAGGGTAAAAAAGGACATCACATACATCACCGGCATCGTCCCCACCGGCATCAGACGAATCGCCAGATAATCCTCCTGGGCATACTTATTGTTGATTCCCACACGCCGCACCGTATTGCGGAATTCCCCGTCCTCGAGCAGCACCATAATAAAATAAATCAAAATAACGGCTCCCCCGCCCATAAAAAGGAGCCCCGCTGTCTGCCGCCCAGTATCCGCCGCTGCCGCCGCGCTTCCGAATGCGGCCAGTGTCGAACGCAGATTTCCCAGGACATTCACCAGGATGAGCAGGGATTGGCCACCGATCCCCCAGGACGTGTTGCGTCCCACCAGCCACCGGATGAGAAACGATCCGCTCACCAGCACCGCCGCCGTCATAACCTGCAGCTCCGCCGGTCCCAGATTCCCCCAGGAACGGTACTGCATGTTCCCGGCACTGATCCCCGCCTGCAGGATGGCCAGCACCGTCGCCAGCAGAAGCGTTGCCCGATTGGCAAGCGCAGGGGACTTGGGCTGCGTCTTATCCTCCACTGTCTTTTGAAACACCGAGACCACCACCATAGAGGTTACCCACGGCGTCAGGCCCAGCGAGAAAACCGAGGATGAGGACATGCTGCTCCCCAGAAAGCCTCCGATCAGTGCCTGCACTCCGCTTCCCTCAATGGAGCGCTCCGGCTGCACCGCCCACGGAACCGAAATGCTGCGTCCCAGAAGGTATACCAGCACAATGCACGCCGAATACAACATGCGCCCCCGCAGGATGTGATCGCTTTCTCTCTTATTTTTTTTCAGCTTTTTGCCGATACGAACGTTCATAATTGGATGTTGAATATTCTTCAAAACCGACTTTCAGCATAAAAGCGGCACCCGCGCGGAAGATGCTTCCTCCGCGCAGGTGCTGCCTATACTGCTGATTACTGTTTACAGGATCATCCATAGCTCTGCCAATGATGCCCCTGAGCCATGCATAGCACACTCCAGAGCCAATCACCGGAAAGCAAGCGCTGAATCATCACACATTGTCAGCGATTCCTGCGATTTCTACGATTCCGGAGCCGTCGGAACAGTCCAACACCTCCAAGTCCGGTGCCCGAAACACCTGCCAGTGCTGCACTTGCCAGCACATTCGCCTCATCACCCGTTGCCACATGGCGACCGCGATTTGCCCCCAGGACAGCTCCGCCCGAAGGTGCCGCCGCTGCAACCTCCTGCGGCCTCTGTGCGCCAAGGACAGCGCTCTCACTAGGTGTCACCGGTGTCTGAGGATCAGTCGGTGTCTCAGGAGTGCTCGGTGTTGTCGGTGTTGTCGGAACATCCGGCACTTCCGGATTCTCCCCTTTTTTATCACCATAAAAGCTCTGTTTCTTTTTCTCTGTTGTTACATTTTTTGTCGTCTTTTCAACTCGCCTGTTCGCTTGAACAGTAACTTTATCTCGAGAAGCTTTCCATGCAGTTGTTGTATAGCTTGCCTTGTATCCATCAGCTAATCCATCATATTTAGCTATATACATCCCTTTTGTTATAAGTTGTGCATTATACTCGTCAGCCAGGCCATCGTATTTAGCTGCATACGTCATCCCCTTTGTTGTAAGTTGTGCATTATACTCATCAGCCAGGCCATCGTATTTTGCTGTATACTTCCCTTTTGTTGTAAGTTGCGCCTTATACTCGTCAGCCAAGCCATCGTATTTTGCTGTATATACTCCCTCTGTTGTAAGCTCTGCCTCATAGCTACTTCCTGAATACTCTGCATAATAGGAAAAGAAAGAGTACGCGCCCGAATATTTTGTAGCTCCAGGACTCAATAAATGAGCTTCAGCACTCGCGCCCGCAGAAATACTCTTACCCACAAGACTTCCAGCAAAATTTCCTCCCTCGACGCTAACTGTTGCATTAGGTGCCAACAAAATACCGACAAAACTATTCAGATTGACAACTCCAGTTCCAAGATAGACATAGACCTTATCGCCAAAATCTCTCCACGCTTTATCATCACCGCCTGCATTATACCCAGAAGAAATGGAAATACTATTCTGTGAAGACTCATAAACCTGAAAAGCTTTTCCTAAAGAAACAATTTTCTCCGCTATGGCATTCCAATAATCAATGACCGAATTAGAAGCACCATCCTTAGTTTCCGATACTGTATCATCTTTTTCCACAGTATCAGAGAACTGTTGCCCATCTCGATCCCATTGTTGCGCAACATCATATGTTCCATTAACATAGCTCTGCGATTTAGCATATCCACCCGATGAATTATCTATACCATTTTGTGATGTAAGATTTCCATTTACATAAACCGATCCACGAGTATGACACCCCAGATCAAGATCGCCATCTGTCGTAATATAATTATATTCAAACAGATTTCTCAAATTGGCTTTAGGTTTTATTCCCGCAATATCATCGCCTATCTTAAATATCCCTGAAGGATCAATTGGATCAACCTTAACCGATTTTGGATCAGCCCCTGCAGCCGAAGCAGCATTTTTAGCAGCCGTCCACGCTTCATCATATGAAGAGAATTCACCAGGAACTGCGACAGTTTTGTCTTTTGTGCGGAAAGTGTTGATTGATATATTTTTATAGCCCCCCTGCTTCATAATATCATTTGCGGCACTTTGCGCAGCATCCTTGCTGTTATAACTATTTGTTCTGCCGGTTAAACTTTTCGTTTTAGTCGTAATTGTATACTTTCCTTCCGAAAGTCCTTTTCCCTGTGCCAGGGCTTCCGCTGCTGCCTTCGCCTCAGCCTCACTCTTATACGTTCCTTCTACAGATATCGTCTGTCCTGTCGCTTTGACCTCTACTTTTACTTGATAATAGTTTTCACTATAGCCAGCATCTTCAGCCGCCTTCTTTGCTGCTTCCTTTGCTGCTTCTTCACTATCATATTCTCCAGCTACAGTCTTATCCTTTTCTACTGTGATCTTGTTTCCTGTTTTTTCGGTCGTGATTGTATACTTTCCTTCCGAAAGTCCTTTTCCCTGTGCCAGGGCTTCCGCTGCTG
>CAVBQH010000070.1:0-11687 GCA_963597485.1 Acutalibacteraceae bacterium | reverse complement strand
GTGTACGGAACCAACCGGAAGGTGCCCTTTTCCACGGAGGATAAGGTGGATGATCCGGTGTCCCTGTATGCCGCGACGAAAAAGTCCAACGAGCTGATGGCCCATGCCTATGCCAAGCTCTACAATATTCCGTGTACCGGTCTTCGCTTCTTCACGGTGTACGGGCCGGCCGGGCGGCCGGATATGGCTTATTTTGGCTTTACCAACAAGCTGCGGGAGGGGAAGAAGATACAGATCTTTAACTACGGCAACTGCAGCAGGGATTTCACCTATGTGGATGACATTGTAGAGGGAGTGGTGCGCGTTATGTTCGGAGCGCCGGAGCGCAGGGACGGAGAAGACGGCCTGCCGCTGCCGCCGTACGCCGTCTATAATATCGGCGGCGGCCGGCCGGAAAGCCTTCTGAACTTCGTAACGATTCTGCAGGAGGAGCTGGTGCGGGCGGGTGTACTTCCTTCGGATTATGATTTTGAGGCACATAAGGAGCTGGTGGCAATGCAGCCCGGGGACGTACCGGTCACCTATGCGGATACGACTGCACTGGAACGGGACTACGGCTATCGGCCCGGTATCACTCTTCGGACCGGGCTCCGAGCGTTCGCGGAGTGGTATAGGGAATTCTATGGCGGATTTGCCGGAGAGCTCTGATTTCAGGCGCTGTCGGCAGAGCCTTCCGGGATTTGGTGAGACGGTCTCCCGCCGGGAGACCGTCTTTTTACGTTGATTCCGTATGATAAGCCCATCAATGAAAACGCCGGAGCGGCGAAAGGAATAGGAGGGCTTCCATTTGATGAATACGAATTATTGGCTTGACGGGATTATGGGTGCTGTGGTCGGCGATGCGCTCGGTTGTCCGGTACAGTTCATGTCGCGGCAGAAGATAAAGGAACGCGGCCTTGTGACGGGCATGGAGGGATATGGAACGTATAACATGCCCACGGGAACGTGGACAGATGACAGCAGCATGACGATTGCCGCGCTGGACAGCATCCGGGAATTAAGAGTGCTGGATCCGGATGACATCATGACGCGGTTTGTGGACTGGTATGAAGATGGGGAATACACACCGTTTGGTGAGGCCTTTGACATCGGGAACACCTGCTCTCTTGCAATAGAGAGTTACGAACGGGATCATGATGTATCAACCTGCGGCAGAACGGCGGCGAATTCGAATGGGAACGGATCGCTGATGCGGATCATGCCGGCCTGCCTTTACGCCTACAGCAGAAGGCTCCGTGACTACGATGCTGTAAAAGCGGTCCATACAGTATCGGGACTCACGCATAACCATCTGCGCAGCAGGATTGGCTGCGGATTATATTATTTTTGCGTTGCATCGATTCTTGCCGGGGAGGGAACAGTTACCGAAAGGCTGCAGCAGGGGCTGGACTGGGGCTTTGCATATTATGAGAGTGACGTTGCAAACCACGCGGAATTATCCTATTACAGACGACTGCGCGACCTCACTGAGTTTTCGAAGCTGCCGGAGGATGAAATTAAGAGCACCGGCTACATTGTGGATTCTCTGGAGGCGGCAGTCTGGTCGGTTATCACCACTGATAACTTCAAAGGAGCACTTCTCAAGGCTGTGAACCTAGGAGATGATGCCGATACGGTCGGTGCAATAGCCGGAGGTCTGGCCGGACTCTTCTATGGATACGAAGGCATACCGACTGAATGGCTGGATGTGATTCAGAAGAGGGATTGGATCGAGAAGATGTGCAGAAAATGTGCAGCTTACCGAAAAGGGATCTGAAGCCTGCAAAAAGCATAACAAGAATAGTCAGAAGCATCTATCAGAAATGGTAGATGCTTTCTTTTTGCCTGCCAGTACCCGTCTTGATTTGGATACTCGAAAATGTCCGATGGCATTTTCTCCTCGCATCGGAAAACCTCAATGCGGCAGGTGATGAACAGATACGAATAATGTAAAATAGTGGAAATAGTGTAATTTTAGTCATAAACGGATCCGGAGGTTTGGATCATTTGACATAAATCTGAGAAATGCATCGGGAGGGGATGGCATGCCTTTTAAGATCGTCCGCAACGATATCACAAAAATGAATACCGAGGCCATTGTAAATACGGCGAATGATCAAGCAAGGGTTGGGACCGGGTGCGATTGTGCTGTATACAATGCAGCGGGTTACGATGAGCTTCTGGCCTACAGAAAAGAGAAAATAGGACATGTTCCTGAAGGAGAGGCCTTCATTACTCCGGGGTTCCGTCTTCCGGCCCAATATATTATCCATGCCGTAAGTCCGCTTTACCAGGATGGCAATCAGGAGGAAGAGAATAAACTTCGCTCCTGCTATCGAAACAGCCTTCGGCTCGCAAAGGAACATCATATACGTTCTATAGCGTTTCCTCTGATTTCCACCGGAAGCTTTGGTTATCCGAAGGAAGAGGGAATGCGGATCGCCATTGATGAGATAAGCGCATTTCTTTTGAAGAACGAGATGATGATCTACCTCGTTGTTTTCGACAACACAGCGGTAAGACTGGGAGAGAAGATTTATCCGGGGCTGGAAGCCTACATTGACCAGAAATATGTAGAAAATAAACACACGGAGGAATACGGTGCACCTTGTTTCGATGCCACCGATCTTGACCGTTCTGACTGCCTTTTAAGCAGAACTCTTTTCGAGACAAGTCGGCGAAGGGAGGAATCAGCAAGCTCTATAGCGGAAGAATTGGAAGTTGATGAACAGGAGCCTGATGAAACGGAGCCTGTTGAATTTGAAGAGCTCCACGAGAGCCGCCTGGAGGAAAGAATGAGGCACATCTCAGATACATTTTCTCAGTACCTGATGTATCTTATCCAGGTCAAGAAAATGGAAAATGCCGAAGTGTATAAGCGGGCAATCGTCGACAAAAAAACGTTTTCCAAAATCAAGAATAATGCGGATTACCATCCGCAGAAGCTCACGGCACTTTGTCTATGCGTCGGCGCGAAGCTAAGTCTTGATGAGTCCAGGGATCTTCTGGCGCGGGCCGGTTACGCACTCTCGCCCTGCGACAAGACGGACATTATCTTTTCATATTTTATCGAGAACGGGATATACGACATGATCGAGCTCGACATCCAGCTGGAGGAACACAAACTGCCCTGCATTATTTCGTGATGGCTACAGGTCTTGGAAGATCGCCTGTCGGGCGACCTCATTTTCGAACGGTTTTTGTATGATAAACCCGGTAGACGATAGTGAGGTCCATATTAAAAACGCCCAAGCGGCGCAAGGGAAGGAGTCGTATGTTAGGTGCAATTATTGGAGATACCGCGGGATCCAGGTTTGAATGGCAAAATCACAAGAGTAAGGAATTTGAACTGCTGACAGACACATGCTCGCTTACGGACGACAGCGTCATGACGCTTGCGATTGCAAAGGCAATTTTAAGCAGCAAAGAGGATCGCTCTGACCTGGCGGCCCTTGCAATCCGGTATATGCAGCAGCTCGGCAGACTGTACCCCTATGCGGGATATGGCGGCAGCTTTGCCCGGTGGCTGAAGAGTCTGAACCCAAAGCCGTACAACAGCTATGGAAACGGTGCTGCAATGCGGGTAAGTCCCTGCGGCTTTGCGGCAAAGAGCATGGATGATGCCAGGAAGATGGCGCGTGCAGTTACGAATGTGACGCACAATCATCCGGAGAGTATTAAAGCCGCAGAAGCGGTGGCGGCAGCCATTTTCATGGCCCGTACCGGCTGCAGTATACCGGAGATACGCGATTACATCGAGAAGAACTATTACAGAATTAATTTTACGCTGGATGACATTCGTGAGAGCTATTCGTTTGATGTGTCCTGCCAGGGCAGTGTGCCTCAGGCGTTTGCATCTTTCTTTGAATCAACCGGATTCGAGGATGCAATTCGCAACGCGGTATCCATTGGCGGAGACAGTGACACGATCGCTGCGATTGCCGGCGGGATGGCGGAGGCGTATTATGGCATTCCGGCAGAACTGAGAAAGCGCGAGGCGGCGTTTATGGATAACACGCAGCTTGAAATATTGAATGCGTTTGAGGCACGGTATGCCTGAAGATTTGAAGCATTGTTTACAGGAGAGTCAGGATGAACATATTTAAAGTAGCGTATAAGGTTGTCAGGGAGAATTCTTCAGAGATTTATAAAGGATTCGGATTCAAGCACCTGTCCGATGCAACCCAGTATTATGTGCATCCGGATAATCAGTCATATAAGGGGACAACAACCCTCTGTCAGCCGATCGGAGAGGCACTCATCCTGTTTGCGACAATGCTGCAGGCGACAGCCAAAGGAAAAAGCTTTGGCGACTTCTTTGTCCGCGGTGATAAAGAATCTGTATTCCTTGATTTTACGGTTCCGGAAGACTACAGAAGCAACGGTGTGATCGATTGGCAAATCAATAGTTATCGGGCACTTTTTACGGCGGATATGAGTATTAGGCTGGCAGCATATGATGATGCTGGGACTTTTTAACCCCAGCAACGTTCCTTTTGTTGGCAAGGTTGTGATAGAGAATGGAAAGCATCGATATTTGTGGAAATTACGAGCAGAACTCAAGGAGGCTCTGGAGGAGATGGATTTAATGCAGATTGACAGAAAGGTTCAAAAGACTACAGCGTTCGATCATAACCTGATCCTATATGGCCCTCCTGGGACAGGAAAGACATATAATTCCGCTATTTATGCCGTAGCAATCTGCGATTCCCTGGACATTGATGATGTTAAGAAGATGCCATATCAGGATGTTCTGGACCGATATGACAATTTGAAGAAAGAAGGACGGATTGCGTTCACGACATTTCACCAATCCTATGGATATGAGGAATTCATTGAGGGAATCAAGCCGCGGCTGGATGAGAACGATTCGATTGGATATAGCGTTGAAGACGGCGTGTTTAAGAAATTCTGTAATAAGGCGGGCGGATTTAAAATTCTGGGAACCATGCGTGCAACGGGAAAAGTATGGAGTGTAAGAAATCGTGCGAAAGATGACGATGTGCCCTTTGATCTGAATGCATATCAGTATGATGAAGGTGCCATTGTTGTTGAAAGTCTTACCGATATAAACCGACAGTGCGACCGATTAGCCAAGATGGAGCGAGGCGACCTGATAGTGCTGGGAAGGGACAGCATTGTTGAGGCAATTGGCGTAATTACGGATGATGCGCCCGCGCAGATAGAAAAAGATCCTTTTCACTGGAAGAGATCTGTGAATTGGCTTGAAAAGGGACTATCGATAAAGATTGCTGATCTCGGAGCAGCCGTCACAGTATTCTCCAATTTTGCGATAGCGGAGTCCAAGGTGTCGGCAAAGGCACTGCAGACTTATCTAAGCGGAGAGAATGACGATCCCAACGAGATTGTGGGACATAAGTTTACTGTATCCGATTCTGCAAAGGTATGGAAGGTCACTGTTCGACCTGAAGTCAAACAGGATTGTTTTAATAATGACCGCGTACGGATCAACTGGGGAATTGATGGAGACGGAGCCAAAGGCTTTGTAAACGATATTTGCGTGGGAGATTTGATCGTTACCACCGATGGTTCAAGATCTTCCATTACTGGTATTGCCGTTGTGAAAGACGATGATGCTTACTCAATAGATGCCGAGAGCGACACAACCGCACGAGATGTTCAATGGCTTGCGAAGAACCTAAATGAGGATATTGTCTCGATAAACGGCGGAAAGTTGATCGGACGTAGAACTGTGGCCCGGGTTCCTGGGATGTCTGTAGTTGGACTGATGGACATAGCAGTGAGGCATAATTCGGAACTGCAGAATGCTAAGATTGAAAATAATAAGCAGCCGTATGTGTTTATCATCGATGAGATTAATCGCGGCAACATGTCTAAGATATTTGGAGAGTTAATTACCCTTGTTGAGGATACGAAACGTGCCGGTGCATCGGAATCGATGGATGCTATTTTACCGTATTCTGGTGAGAGCTTCTCTGTGCCGGATAACATTTACATTCTGGGGACGATGAACACGGCAGATCGTTCTATTGCGCTTATGGACACTGCTCTTCGAAGGCGTTTCCGGTTCGTAGAGATGATGCCGGACTCGAATGTGCTGGATAATCTTGGCGTTGGGACTATCGCCGTAGGCGATGAGGAATTGAACGTTGCCAGGATGCTGGATGTTATCAATCAGCGTATTGGGTACTTGTTTGATCGTGAGCATACGATTGGTCATGCTTTCTTTACAAAGCTTGCGAAGGATCCTTCCATCGATACACTGGCAGAGATTTTCTCAAAGAATGTGATCCCACTTTTGCAGGAATATTTCTACGAAGATTATGAGAAGATCCAGCTTGTGTTAGGAGATAACGACAAGCCGGATGAGTTTAAATTTGTTCTGGATCGTTCCATTAGGATAAAGGACATCTTCAATGGAAATCCGGACATTGATCTTCCAGAGAAGAGCTATGTGATTCAGAAGGATGCCTTTACAAAACTTCAGAGTTATAAGCTGATCGGCAAGGATTTGTAAGATGGACAAGTTACTGGAGGTAAGGGAATTTGATAAGATTTCCTGTAACCCGGATTTCAAAACAGAATATGCCTACCTCGCAGAGCCGGTGTTCAGGGATTTAGTAAAATTCATTCATGCCTATACCGGTGACGAAGAACATGCGGATGCTGGTAAAGCATGGACTAAAGTCGTCATACATTGGCCGAGAGGATAACCGGGCTTTCTACAAAGGAAAGCTGGTAGTCAGTGAGCACATAAAGAGGAACCTAGCACACGGTGAGCATTTCTTTGTTTGCTATGATGAATATCAGCTGGACAGGGCAGAGAATCGGCTGATCAAGGCGACACTTTTAAAATTCCGGAGCCTTAGTACTACCTCAGAAAATCAGAAGACAATCCGACAGCTTCTGCCGGCGTTTGAAACGGTAACGCCGTCGGTGAATTATCAGAAGGACTTTTCGAAAGTTTCTATCGATCGGAATACCAAAGGCTATGAGGTGCTGATGCGCTGGTCGAACGTGTTCCTCTTGAACAAGAGCTTTACTACGTTTTCTGGGAGTACAGATGCAAGAGCGCTGCTGTTTCCCATGGAAAAGGTTTACGAGTCCTACGTTGCAGCAAAGATGAAAGCGGTGTTTGCAGATCTGGACTGGGAAATCTCTGTACAGGATAAAGGATACTATCTGTTTGACACTCCGAAGCAGTTCGCGCTACGGCCGGATATTGTTATTACCAGAAGTAACGGCAGATGCATCATCTTGGATACAAAATGGAAGAGTCTGATTGATGGCGCAAAGAACTACGGGATATCTCAGGCAGATATGTACCAGATGTATGCATACTCGAAAAAGTATGGAACATCGGAGATCTGGCTGCTCTATCCGCTTAATCAGGAAATGCGTGGCCATGAGGGCATTTCTTTTGAGAGTAATGATGGTGTAAGTGTAAGACTCTTTTTGGTGGATGTGGCCAATATAGACGATAGCTTGGGAAAATTACGTGGGCTTTTAGTTTGAGGAGCAAGAGTGTGTGAAGAAATCTCTGTAAATACGGCATGTTTCATATGCTATTTACAAAAAAACGTGCTCTCGACCAATTTTGCATAATAATAGCGGATGTCGATCTCTTTTTTCGACATCCGCTTTAAAAAACATCTCTAATCCGATGCATCTTGTGCGCCTCTCTTTCTTATTCTATTTCGATGTCTCTTTTTGTAATACCCATTGGACTGTACCTCTTTCGTTGATGATTTAATGATAACCTGCTGCTGTGAATTAGTCAAGCTATTTTGTGCGTATATCACATGTTTTCTGTATATTCGCATATTATTGTTCAATTGAGCCTCATCACGATTGCCGCAACGAAAACGTGATATACTACTTCCGATATGTTATTTTCTTAAGTTTGTAGAGGATGAATATGGAGATCAGGAATTGGGCTTATGATGAATTTCCGGAATTTACCAAAGAAGTCGAGGGCGCCATTCGGCTGCATACGACAGGAGAGGAACCGGGAGTTCAACTGTATCATGCTGTGGAGTACGCCAATGTGGACAAAACAGCACTTCATTTGAATATTCTTTGTCCGGATACCAGAAATGAAAGGGTGACAGAGACGAAGCGGATCCGTCCCTGCATCGTTCACGTGCAGGGCTCTGCCTGGATGGAGCAGGATATCTATCGGGAGACTCCTCAAATTTCGAATCTGGCGAAGAGGGGGTATGTCGTTGCCATCGTAGAATATCGTCATTCCGGTATTGCACCGTTCCCGGCTCAGATCATTGACACCAGAAATGCAGTTCGCTTTATGCGCGTTCACGCGGCAGAATACGGAGTGGATCCGGAAAGAATTGCAGTCAGCGGAACGAGCTCCGGAGGACACACGGCGGTTTTTGCCGGAATGCGGCATAATGATAACACGAAAGAGAATCTTTTCCCCGGAGTTTCCGCAGAGGTGTCGGGAATCCTCAATTTCTACGGGGCCACCAGCATCATGCGAGAGGACGCTAATCCGACGACGCTGAATCATTTGTTGCCGGATAGCCCAGAGGGCATGGAGATGGGCGGCGTCAATCTGCGGGAGAGGGAGGATCTTCGCCGTGCGATGTCTGCGGACTGCAATATTACGGAGGACACGGACATTCCGCCCATGCTGATCCTTCACGGAACAAAGGATCGGCTTGTGAATGCCGCCCAGAGCGCAGACTTGTATCGAAGGCTCCGTGAATGCGGCAAGAAAGCGGAGCTGTATCTGATCGAAGGAGCAGATCATGGCGGCCCGGAGTTCTGGACGGAGGAAGTTATCGATCTCATCGACAGTTTTCTGAAAAAACAGTGTGGTATGTGATACCGACGGCGGAATAGTTACCATTTTTTAATAGCGCTGTCATTAATTCCGTGTTAAGATCAGACATGCGAGGAACCCTTTCTTGTGTGTTTTTGTGGTGATTAACACCTTACAAGAAATCGGTTCCTTTTTCTATGCTTGAGGAACTACCGTTTACACAAGATATTTTACGCTATCCACGAAAATGCTGGAAGTAGTGGAATAGTCTTTATGGAGGAGCCTTATGGAAATCCGAAAGTATATGGAGAAAGATATTCCGGCAATGATTTCTATCTGGAATAAAGTTGTGGAAGATGGTGCGGCTTTTCCACAGGAAGATTTTTTGAACGATAAAACGGGTTCGGATTTTTTTGCAGCGCAGACATATTGCGGCGTGGCAGATGATAACGGCAAAATCGTGGGACTGTATATCTTACATCCAAACAATATTGGTCGTTGCGGACATATTGCAAATGCGAGTTATGCGGTTGATGCAAATTGTCGAGGTGTGCATATTGGTGCGAAATTGGTAATTGATTGTCTTGAACAGGCCAAACGGCACGGCTTTGGAATTTTGCAGTTCAATGCTGTAGTAGAAAACAACATACATGCCCGTCATTTGTACGAACGATTGGGTTTCGTACAAATTGGAACGGTACCGAAAGGTTTTCGCATGAAAGATGGAACCTATCAAAACATCTGTCTGTATTATTATGAGCTGTAAATCAGAGTAGTAAAACATCTCGATCGAAAGCGATATTAATTTGTTGCATGACGTATAGAAGCGTTACTTCCAAATAGATTAGAGGATCAGTATTGTTTCAGAACAGAAGATGCACTGCATGCTTTAAAATTTATAAAAGGTGAGCAGGTGTGTGTGAATGAATAAAGAGATAAGCGAAAAACAAAAAAATGCTGCGGCAATTATGCTGATGCAGCGCGTGTTGGAAATTTATAGCGAGAAGAAATCAATTTCGATAGATGACGCACTGACGTGGTTTTCTTCCACGCCTGTTTATGCTGCTTTGTTTGATTTTGAAACAGGATTGTGGAAAGAAGGACCGGACTATATTCTGGACTTGCTCCGGAAAAAAGATTTTCCGCCTCAATCCTTATAGTGACAGAATGGGACGATTGAGGTATAAACGGTCATGCTTCTTTGTTTTGGCCGGCAGTAAAGTCGCAGAGGACGTTAAGGGCAGGTTGGACATTGACGCGATGGGGGAGAAGTATGCCGCGTGTATCTGCTACCAGGATCACAGCTGTTGATTCCTGCTTGTAAACCAGTGATTTAGAGGTGGGCCGGAAAATACAATTTTATATCTGTGGAGCATCCCCAAAAAAGATGAAAATCTGTCACAAAGGAGGATGCATGTATTTAAACAGAATCAAGCCTGAAAATATCTACGCGATTACGCTTGAACAGGCGGAGCAACTCCATTGTTACGAGTGTCGCTATTGCGGAGGCTTAATCGGAGATGTACGAGTTCACAAGCAGGACTTCGCTACGTCCCGACAGGTGTTGCAAACACCCCGGAATATTCAGCCCCAAATTCGGAAAGGCAACGTGAGATGAGCTCCCTGTCATGACCTTATAGCAACCCGTACCGCGTATTAGGCCACAGCGCCTGGTACCGGTGCTATCTTTAACGCAAAAAGGAACAGCATTTAAGCTGTCCCTCTCGCAGTTAGTCATTATTTGTTTGTGATGCCATACGCTGAATATCTCGTCCACCGTAAACAATTCTGATAATTGTTACCGTCAAAGCTGTTGAATCTACGATGTAAAAAGCAACAAAATTGTCAACCGGAACTTTATGCATTCCCATGCTTTTCCACGGTTCCCAATCAACGATGGGATTTCGAGATGGCATTAAATCAAGAGAACGAATGGTTTTTCTGATTCTGTTCACTTGACTTTCGGCAGTGCCTGGAACCAATAGTTCGAAGGCAATATAGGAATAAATATCTTTGATGTCGTTTTTGGCTTCTGGAGAATAAATCACAGAATAGGTATCACTCATATGCCAAATTCCTTAGCTAATTCCGCATCAACCTCATCTGCTGTATAGGGTTTTCCGGATTTGAGTGATTCCACACCCTTCATCAGTTCTGCATCAAGTTCGGCACGACTCATTCCACCAATAGCTGTAGGTTTGGCAGACGGAAGATGCAAATCAAGAGGCAGCCCTCTGGTCAATACAATCTGACTGTACAGCATCTGAATTGCGCTGGATGGCGTAATACCCAGCTGAGAAAGAATTTCTTCAGCGTTTTCTTTTAGTCCTGTATCAATGCGAGCATAAACTGCTGTTGTATTTGCCATGTATATCACACTCCTTTGACTATATAATAGTTTATGCGATATACAAGCGCAAGCAATCGCAAGCAAACGGTCCTTACGTGTTTAAGCTTAGGTGGCACTCCTCGTGCCCATTGTTGCACTGATATTCGATCGAATAGCCTGACCCTTCGGTAAAGCTAACGGCACAGATTCCCGCTTTCATCGTTATCTTTTCTCCGGATAGAAGAGTAATCGAGGAGTAGTCATAGCTTGGGTTTGTATGCCAGTCTACTGGAACTACGGAGTTGTATTTTTCAGTGGAAATATAATCTGCCTGCAGTTCAGCGTAGTAGCCCCGCACATTTGCCCAGTCAGTAGCAACCCGGGTCTTGTGGAGCTGGGAAGTAAAGATGGGTATGGATATAGCAACAAGAACACCGATGATGGCAACCACCACCAGAAGTTCTGCTAGGGTAAAACCTTTTTCATTTCGTTTCATATGGATCCTCATAATCTACACTTGAGAAACTATTCTAACACATTTCGTAAAGAATGCATGAATTCAGCTCTGCAGGGAGGGCGATATATAAGCCGGAAATGAAATGATTCGTCTGGGTG
>CAVBQH010000069.1:0-11802 GCA_963597485.1 Acutalibacteraceae bacterium | reverse complement strand
CTGGATGCGGAGACGAGGAGGAATTTTATGGATTTTGAGTATATGCAGATGCTGGTGAAGGGCGATGCCGGCAGGATGATCAGGAGGCGGTTCTTCTCGTTATATGTCGGTGGACTTTTGATTTACCTTCCACTGCTTCTCCAGCGGCTGACCAATGACATGGACGGTATGTGGGATCAGGATGATCACGTGACGGGAGCCGCGGAGCTTCGGATGGGACGGTGGTTCTGGCCGATTCTGGATAAGCTGCGGGGGAATGTATCTCTGGATCCGCTGCCGGCGGTGGCGGCGATTGCGCTATTTGCCGCCGGAATATTGGTGGTGCTGGCGCTGTTTGGCCTGCGCGGTGAATCGAGAAGAGAACGTCTCTGCACATGGGGGATCGGAATGCTGATTCTGGCATCTCCGACGGTTTTGTGTCAGCTCTCGTACAGCCATATGGCGATCAATGATGCATTTTCGTTTCTGCTGGCAGTGTTGGCTGTCTGGATGGTGCGGGAGCCTTTGCAGAATGCAGGGATGGAACAGGAACCCATGCAGGGGGACGGAACGTTGCGAAAGCCCTTGGAGAATGGGAGTGGCGCTGGCAAAGAGCGGGTATTTTATGGCGGACGGTATACGTCGGTTCTGGCGTCTGCCCTTTTGACGGCGGTGATGATGGGGTGTTACCAGGCAACGATGGGTGTGCTGTGCGTTGTGGCACTCTTTTATTTCCTGCAGCGTTTGGAGCGTGGAACGTTGAAGCGGGCGCTGTCTTTTGTTGGCCGCATGCTGGCTTCGGTTGTACTGGGGGCGGTATTGTATGAGGCGTTTTTGTATGCCTGCCTTGCGGTGACGGGAGAGACGCTCTCGGACTACAACGGCGGAAATGCCGTGACGATTGGCGGGATGCTGCGGGGGCTTCCGGAAAATCTGCGGCATACATATACTGCGTTTGTGTTTTATTTTGGAGGGGATGGGTATCATTTTAACCTGCTGCAGGGGTATCGGTGGTTCCTGGTGGTGTACCTGCTGCCGGCGGTGATTCTGGCTCAGCTTGTATGGAAACTTTGGAGAGATAAGGGCGCGGCGTCGGTGATGCTGGCGGTGCTGGCGATTGTATGGATTCCAATCTTTGCCAACAGCTTTTTCCTTTTGGTGTATTCGGACACAATGATGCAGATGACCATGGGGATGGCGATGGTGCTGCCGCTTACGCTGTGCCTTGGGGTATCAGACGGGCAGAAGCTGTTATGTTGGTGCCGGAAAGCGGATAAAGGTCAGGGGAGATTTATCCGATGTGAGGTGGCCGGCGGCGGAATCGCTATTTTCCTGCTGCTGTATGGGATGCTGGGACAGACGGCGACGGACCAGTACGCGATGTATGTAGGACGGCGTTTTACGACGACGCTGGCGGAACAGGCGCTGAATCAGTTTACAGCAGCGGGGGCGGATTACACGGAGAATGTGGTGCTGGTGTATGGGACGCCGAAGGATTCGCCGCTGTTCCTGGCGACGGATTTATATAATCGTGCGAACTCGTATGCACAGTATGGCTCCTGGGCGCCGGGGACGGAGGGAAACCGTTTGTGCTGGGGGCATTTCCTGGAGCAGCAGCTGCGGGTAAAGGTGAACTACGCGGAGGGGGATACGCTGGAGACGATTTACAATTCGGCGGAGGTGGCGGCGATGCCGGTGTACCCGGCGGCCGGATCGACGGCGAATGTGTGGGGCGTGACCGTGGTGAAGGTGAGCGAGTAAGGGGATGCGCTCACGCAGAGTGTTTTGACGTTTTCGTGTATTCTGCAAAGTGCCGCTGGTCAGCTACATCGAGTTTTTTCGAAGGGAAATCGAGATGAGGCTGACCAGTTACAGTGATTTTCTAACGGACAAACAAATTCGAAGCTATAATATCGTTTAACATGACCAATTGGCTTAATATAGGACTCCTGTTATACTGCAGGCAGTTGCATAATGTAGTTCATTTCTGTGAACACCGGTTGGCCGGTTCTTATTTTTGTCTGCAGAGGATATGATGCTTGCCATTTTCGGACGAATTCTCTGTAAGGCACAGATACTGTAATTGTAGCTGGCTGCGGTCCTATCTTGATCCTATCTGATTCATATCGAACGAAGTTTATGCACGTCACTTTTTACGCGGCAGGAGCTTCGAAGTAGAACCAGAAGGGTCGGATGATGTATATGGTTTGCTGTCAATTTTTGTCTCCTGCGCTATCACTTTATGCAGGAGGAAGGAATGAAAGACGATCACATGGAACAGGCTGGGACCGGTATAACGGCATCGAGGCGTCAGCAGGCAGAACTGAATCGGAAATGGGAAGAGGCAGGAATCGGGAATGATTACATCTTTTCCTGTGTGATGCGGGATGAGGGACTGTTCCTGCGCTTGATGCAACGGATCTTTCCGGAGCTGAAACTGAGCAAGGTGATGAGACACTCGCCGCAGATGACGTTCCTTAGTCCGATGGGGAGTAAGAGCGTTCGGTTTGATGTCTATTCGGAGATTGACGGTCGTGCTTTTGATGTGGAAATGCAACTGGAGAGCCGAGGAAATGAGCCGAAGAGGACGCGGTACTATCAGTGCATGATGGACGAGCAGATGCTGCACAGCGGCGAGGATTACGCAGAGCTTCCGGATTCATATGTGGTTATGATCAGTCCGCGGGATTTATTTCACCAGAAAAGACACATCTACCGGTTTCGCAATTATGAGCAGACGGATCGCAATCTTGAGCTGCAGGACGGGACGACGAAGGTATTCCTCAATACGCATGGAGTTGGAGACGATGTCCTGCCGGAGCTCAAGAACTTCCTGAATCTGATCAATGGGGATGCGCCGGCAGATGAGTTCTGTGCGGAGGTGGACCAGCGGGTTCAGGAAGCGAAGCTGGATGCGGAGACGAGGAGGAATTTTATGGATTTTGAGTATATGCAGATGCTGGCCATCAAGGATGCTAAGAAAAAAGGCCTGGAACAAGGGCTGGAACAAGGGCTGGAACAAGGGCTGGAACAGGGACTGGAACAAGGTCGAGAAGAGGGAAGGGAAGAAGTATACGTATCTCTTGTCCAACGTGGGATTCTCTCGATTGCTGATGCAGTGAAACTATCGGGATT
This sequence comes from Acutalibacteraceae bacterium, assembly GCA_963597485.1. Classification (GTDB taxonomy): domain Bacteria; phylum Bacillota; class Clostridia; order Lachnospirales; family Lachnospiraceae; genus CAG-791. The sequence continues at coordinate 8,688 of CAVBQH010000069.1, read as the reverse complement.
AAGTGAGAATCAGTTCCGGAAGCATATAACGCAGTGAACGTACTATGAATGGATGGTTAAGAGCGCATCGGATAGAAACCGGAAAGCTGCAATAATGGAGTTATAAATCATACATGATCGAGATACAGGAAAACGCCGGCAAACGCCGGGCGGTACTGGCAGGCTTGAATAAGGGATTGCGGCCGGAGCGTTACGATGCAGCCATGGATGAGCTGCAAAAGCTCGCAGAGGCCTGCGAGCTGGAGGTGACATCCAGGGTGGTGCAGAATGCAGCCGCTGTGACACAGAAAACGCTTCTTGGGAGCGGCAAGGTGGAGGAACTGCGGACGGCTGTTCTGGCGGATGATGCGGATATTGTCATATTCCAGGAGACACTTACGCCGATGCAGGTGAGGAACCTGGAGGATGCCTTGGATACAGAGGTTCTGGACCGGACGGGTATTATCCTTTTGATTTTCAGCTCCAGGGCCCAAACGCGCGAGGCCAGGCTTCAGGTGAAATCCGCACAGCTCCAGTATATGCTGCCAAGGCTGGCCGGTATGCGCAGGAATTTAAGCCGCCAGGGCGGCGGTTCGGGGCGATTGTCCAATAAGGGCGCAGGCGAGGAGCAGCTGGAGCTGGACCGCAGGCACATTGAATGGCAGCTCGCGGAGATTCGAAGGCAGCTGAAGGAAGTGGAGAAGGAGCGCAGTACGCAGCGAAGCCGTCGGACGCAGAGCGGTCTTCCCTTGGTCTCACTTGTCGGATATACGAATGCCGGAAAGTCCACGCTGATGAACGGAATTCTGGCGCAGGACGAGGCACTGCAGAGTGAGGAACGGAAAAAGAAAGAGAATGGAGAGGGCAGCAAGCACGTCTTTGAGAAGGATATGCTGTTCGCAACGTTGGATACGGCGGTGCGCCGCATAGATCTTCCGGGTCATCGCCCGTTCCTTTTAAGCGATACCGTTGGATTTATCTCGGATCTGCCGCATACGCTGGTGGAGGCGTTTCGTTCTACATTGGAGGAGGCCTGCTATGCGGATCTTCTCGTGGAGGTGGTGGATTTCTCGGATCCGGAGTATGCGCAGCACCTTCGCGTAACCAGGAAAACGCTGGAGGATATTGGCGCGGGGGATATTCCGACGCTGATTGTCTACAACAAGATCGATTGCTGCGAGAATATTCCGGCAAGGCACAGCTACCCGGATCACCTTTATTTCTCCGCCCGGGATATGGGACAATATGATGAGCTGCTGAACTGTATAGAACAGGTGCTTGAGGGGAGGAAAGAGCATCACACCTACCTGCTGCCCTATGCGGAAGGAGGGCTTCTTCATATGCTACAATTGAGATATTCGTGGGATCGCCTGGAGTATCTGCCGGAGGGCGTCCTTCTGGAGCTTACGCTGGGGAAAAGGGATGCGACAGCGCTCGAACGATATCTTTACTGAGGATTCACCAGCCAGTTCATCCCCAACTACATGACGGGTACGATCCCGGGACCACGCGGCAGCGGTCCTGACGGATGAACGTTGATTTCATCAGCATTTCCTTACGAACAACTACGAAACGAGGCATTCATGGCATTTGACGGTTTTACAACAAGAGCGTTGCAGACAGAGCTTGCCGATAAGCTCACCGGCGCGCGGATTTACCGCATCGTGCAGCCGGAGCCGGACGAGCTTCTCCTGACGCTGCGGCCGGAGGCGTCCCGCGGCGGCGGACAGGTGCGGCTCCTTTTGAGCGCGGACGCAACGCTCCCACTGGTATATATTACCGGCGAGAACAAGCCGGCACCCAATACGGCACCGACCTTCTGCATGCTTCTTCGCAAATATCTCCAGAACGGCAAAATAACGGCCATTACCCAGCCGGGCCTGGAGCGGATTCTGCGGTTTGAGGTGGAGCATTTGAACGAAATGGGGGATCTGTGCCACCATGTGCTGGTCATCGAGCTGATGGGCAAGCACAGCAATATCATCCTTCTGGACACCGTGGAATCCGGAGAGAACGAGGTGATTCTGGACTCCATCAAACATATTTCGCAGATGGTCAGCTCTGTGCGCGAGGTGTTGCCGGGGCGGCCGTATTTTGTCCCGCAAACGCAGGGGAAGATGAATCCCTTTGAAGAAACCAGGGATCATTTTGAAGCGCTGCTGGCGTCAGAGAGTATGCCGGTATCCCGGTTTCTTTTGTCCCACTACAACGGCTTTTCGACAGTGATGTCGGAGGAGACGGTGTTCCGCACACGGCTTTCCCAGGACCGGAGTGCGTCGGAGCTTGCGCAGGAGGAGAGGGAGGCACTCTGGAATACGTTTCAGACGCTTCTGGAGCAGACCGGAAAGGGAGAATTTCAGCCATCGGTCTATTACCACCTGGGCGCGGCGGATGCCTTCTCCGGCGGAGAGCCGGTGGAGTTCGCAGCGCTTCCGCTTACCATGTATAAGGACCTTCCGGTGAAGCAGTACGATTCGATTTCGGAGCTGATTGAGAGCTACTACCGGGAAAAGAACGCGGTGACCCGGATTCGGCAGAAGTCAGCGGATCTTCGCCGGGTGGTTCAGACCATCCTGGAACGTGACCTGCACAAATACGACCTGCAGTCACGACAGATGAAGGACACACAGAAGCGGGATAAATACCGCGTATACGGAGAACTTCTAAACGCCTACGGCTACACCATTCTGGCCGGCGCATCCAGCGCGGAGCTGGACAATTATTACACGGGTGAGAAGCTGGTGGTGCCGCTGGATCCGTCGAAGACACCGCTGGAAAATGCCAAGCGCTATTTTGACCGCTATACCAAATTGAAGCGCACCAAGGAGGCATTGGAAACGCTCATGCAGGAGGTCAAGGCAGAAATTGACCAGCTGGAGGGGATTCGTGAGGCATTGAACATTGCAAGGACAGAGGGGGATCTGGCACAGATTCGCGCCGAGATGGAGGACTCCGGGTTCGTTCGTCGCCGCACGGATAAGAAAAGTGCCAGGAAGCGGCCGTCGAAGATTCCGGAGTCGGAGCCCTTGCATTACCGCTCCAGTGACGGGTACGATATCTATGTCGGCAAGAATAATCTGCAAAACGACGAGCTCTCCTTCCACGTGGCTAGGCCCTCCGATATCTGGTTCCATGCCAATGATATTCCCGGCTCTCACGTGATTTTGAAAACCGAAGGGAAGCCCTTTGAAGAGGTACCCGACCGCGCCTTTGAGGAGGCGGCAAGGCTTGCAGCCTATTATTCCAAGGGACGCGAAGCCGGACGGGTGGAAATCGATTATCTTGAGCGGCGCAATCTCAAAAAGCCGGCGGGGGCACGGCCGGGCTTTGTGATTTATCACACGAATTATTCCATTCTGGCGAATGCAGATATAAGCGGACTGGAGGAGGTATAGGAGGCAATCATGGCAAAGAGCATGACGGGATACGGACGGGCCGAGCTCCAGCGGGGAGACTACCGGTTCACGGCAGAGCTGAAGTCCGTCAACAACCGGTATTTGGATCTGAACATCCGGATGCCTCGGCAGCTGGCTCCCTTTGAGGCGCAGGTTCGGACAGAGCTGAAGAACCGGATACTTCGCGGAAAGGTGGATGTTTATATCAGCTATGAGAATGTGGGAGGGTCCGGCGTGCACGTTCGCTGCAACCGCGCACTTGCGGCGGAATATGCATCCTCCATCCGGGAGATGGCAGAGGAACTCTCGCTCCCATTTACGCTCTCCGCTGAGCGCCTGTCGGAGTATCCGAATGTGCTGACACTGGAGGAATCGGACACGGAAAACAACGACCTGGCCGCGCCGCTTTTGGAGTGCGTTCGCCGCGCGGCCGAGGAGTTTACAAAGGCAAGAGCACGGGAGGGTGCCTTCATAACAGAGGACCTTCTGAAAAAGCTGTCCGGTCTTCAGGCCGGGGTCGAACAGATCCGGGCAAACAGTCCCGTTATTGTGGAGCAGTACCGCAAGGGATTGTATGAGAGAATGCAGGAGGTGCTGCAGGAAACGGGAATCGATGAGACAAGGATCCTGCAGGAGGCAGCGCTGTACGCGGACCGCATCTGCGTTGATGAAGAGATGGTGCGCCTCGAAAGCCACATCCAGGCCGTCCGGGCAGAGCTTGTGAAGGAAGATGAAAGTGTCGGCAGGAAGCTGGATTTCCTAGTGCAGGAGATGAACCGCGAAGCCAACACGATCCTCTCCAAAACCAGCAACGCCGAATCGGCAGACATCGCGATCGAGCTCAAAACCGAGATTGAGAAGATCCGCGAGCAGGTGCAAAACCTGGAGTGATACTTGCGTATAGTCAGCGACGGGTCCCGGCGGAGGTGTCCGGTTCGGGGACGTTCTCACTCCCCTGCGGCCTAGCGGTGCTAAGCTCGCATAAGACGCTCGCAAGCACCGAGGTCCTCGGAAGGCCCCGAACCAGGACATCCATCCGCCTCCCTGCCGCTTTGCTGATACAAGAGTGGAAGTGTTTTGTGTTGATGAATATGAAAAGAGGAACACGATGAACAAGCAAGGAAGTCTTACGGTTATCTCCGGATTCTCCGGAGCAGGAAAAGGAACCATCATGCGTGAGCTCTTAAAGCGTCACCCGGAATATGCGCTGTCCGTATCGGTGACCACGAGAAAGCCGCGTCCGGGAGAGGTGGACGGGAAGGACTATTTTTTCCTTTCCCAGGAGGAGTTTGATAAGCTTGTGGCAGAGGATGGACTCCTCGAGCATGCCGGCTACGTGGATCATTGCTACGGAACGCCGCGGGCTTACGTGGAGAAGGCAATGGCAGAGGGGAAGGATGTGCTGCTCGAGATCGAGGTGCAGGGAGCTCGTCAGGTGAAAGAAAAGCGCGGCGATGCCATTCTTTTGTTCGTGACGCCGCCCTCTGCCGGGGAGCTGGAGAAGCGCCTCTACGGACGCGGAACAGAGACCGAAGAGGTGATACGGGGCCGTATGGAACGCGCAGCCAAGGAAGCCGAGGAGATGTCCTGGTACGACTATCTCATTGTCAACGATGATCTGGACGAGGCTGTGGAGCTGGTACATCACACCATCCAGGAGGCTAAAAACGCACCGCTCCGGCAGGAGGCCTTCATTGCCGGGATTAAAAAAGAGCTCGAAGCGGTAACAGCGGGGAGCGCGAAGGAAAGCTGAATGGGGGAAAGGACCTTGGCGGCGCTGCAGAATGATGCTATACTAATGTGCCGCGCAGCGACAATTTGCCGGCCGGCTGATCGAGGATTTTTCAAGGAAGATCGGGAAGCAGGCTGAATGGCTGCGCAATATGTTCGGGCATCAGGCGTGTGCCGGATGCTATGTCTTGGCAATGAATAACAGAAAGGAATTCGATACCGATGATTCATCCTTCTTATGTAGATCTTATGAATGCAGTTAACCAAGGCGTTGAGGAGGGCGAAACGCCGATCATCAACAGCCGTTATTCGGTCGTTATGGCTACGGCCAAGCGTGCGCGTCAGATCGTGGACGGCGATGAGCCGATGATCGCAAACGCAGCGGGCAAGAAGCCGCTTTCCATCGCAGTAGAGGAGATGGAGCAGGGCGAGCTCAAGATCCTTCCTCAGGATGAGGCAGAGGTTCTTAGCTTCGAGCAGAAGGACCGCGAGGCAGCAAGACGCCTGGAGTACGGCTTGACGGAGGAGTCTCTTCGTGAAACCGAGGAGGCGGAGAATGCGGCAGCGTCCCAGGATGAGGATGACGACGCAGACGATGACGATGTGGTTTCGGACGAGGTATAAGTGAAGACACTGTTTGTATCTCTTGGCTGTGACAAGAACACGGTAGATACGCGCAAAATGGCCGGCATTCTCGAGGATGGCGGCATTTGTTCGTTTACAGAGGACGAGGAGCAGGCGGAGGCCTGTGTCATCAATACCTGCGCCTTTATTGATTCGGCCAAGCAGGAGAGCATTGATGAAATCCTTTCCCTTGCCCAGCTCAAGAAAACGGGAAAATTGCGGCATCTGATTGTGACAGGATGTCTTGCGCAGCGCTACCAGGATGAGATCCTAAAGCTCATTCCGGAGGTGGACGCGGTGATCGGAACGACGGCGGAGGGCTCGGTCGGCGAGGTCCTTAAGAGCCTTTCAAAGGGCGAGAAGGTAGAAAGCGCCGTGCTGGCGGACCCGAGCCTTGCTCCGGAGAACACGAGACAGGTTCTGTCCTTCGGCAGCACGGTCGGGTATCTCAAGATCGCAGAGGGGTGTGACAAGTGCTGCAGCTACTGCGCGATTCCGGCGATTCGCGGACATTACCGGAGTGTTCCGATGGAGCAGGTGCTCGAGGATGCCAGAAGCCTTGCCACGCAGGGTGCACAGGAGCTGATTCTGGTGGCGCAGGAAACGACGCTCTACGGTGTGGATCTGTACAAGGAGAGGATGCTGCCGGAGCTCTTGCGAAGGCTCTGCCTGGTGAAGGGGATCCGATGGATCCGTGTTCTGTACTGCTATCCGGAGGAGATTACCCCGGAGCTCATTGACGTCCTGGCGGCTGACAATAAGGTGGTTCCGTATCTGGACATGCCCATTCAGCATGCTTCGGACCATATCCTGCGCAGCATGGGACGGCGCACCAGCCGGAAGGAGCTGGAGGAGCTCATCCATACGCTTCGGGAGAGGGTCCCCGGCATTTGTCTTCGGACAACGCTGATTACCGGGTTTCCGGGAGAAACGGAAGAAGATCATCAGGAGCTTCTCGAGTTTGTCTGCGCCATGCAGTTCGACCGTCTGGGTGTATATATGTACTCCAGAGAGGATGGAACGCCGGCTGCAAAGTTCAAGAATCAGGTGCATCACGCGACCAAAAAGCGCCGTCATAAGGAACTGATGTTGGCACAGCAGGAGATTGCCTTTGCCAAGGAGAAGGCCGCCGTCGGACGGGAGCTGGAGGTTCTGATCGAGGGACGCCTTGGTGATGAGTGGACCGACAACGGATATGTTTACGTGGGCCGCACCTATATGGATGCGCCGGAGGTGGACAGCAGCATCTTTATTGAATCTGCAAGAGACCTGATGAGCGGAACCTTCGTGCGGGCGCGTGTGACGGATGCCAGGGAATACGATCTGATAGGAGAGATTATCGATGAATCTGCCGAATAAGCTGACGCTTCTGCGCGTTGTGATGGTGCCTTTTTTCGTGGCGGTGTTGCTGGCAAGGCCTTTTGGCGATGCCAGTGACTGGGCAGCGCTTGTTATTTTTGTTGCAGCGAGCCTTACGGATCTTGCGGACGGCAAGATTGCGCGCAAGTACAATCTGATCACGAATTTCGGAAAGTTTATGGATCCTCTGGCGGATAAGCTTTTGACGTGCTCGGGCATGATTTGCCTGATTGCGCTGGGGCGCATCCCGGCGTGGGTGGTGTGCATCATTGTCGCGAGGGAGTTCGTGATTTCCGGATTTCGCCTTATTGCGGCGGAGCGCGGCATCGTGATTGCGGCCAGCTACTGGGGCAAATTTAAGACGACCTTTCAGATGATCATGGTCATATTGATGGTTGCGAATATTCAGGTGCTGCAGCCGTTGACGACGATTGTGATGTGGATCGCGACGATTCTGACGGTGGTGTCCTTGTACGATTACATCGCCAAGAACAAGCAGGTGCTAAAGGACGTGGACTGAGTACTGGAACAGGAGGGACGAGATGAAGAAGCTGCTGGAGCAGATTGCAAAGTTTGGCGTTGTGGGTGTGATCTGCTTTTTTATTGATTTTGGCATATATACGGTTCTGAATCTGATTTTCCGTGCGGCGGGGCTGGATCAGGCGTTCTCCTGGTACTACCTGGTATCGCAGTTCTTTAGCTTTATCATCTCGATGGTGGTCAACTACATCCTGAGCTTTAAGTATGTCTTTAAGCGCAGGGATGACATGTCGAGACAGCGCGAGTTTGTGATTTTCTTCGTGCTGAGTGTGATTGGCCTTATCATCAACGAGATTGTTCTGTACATCGGAATGGATTTTGTCTACGAGAAGTGGGCATGGCTTCACAACATGATGGGAACCGGACTGGCAGAGACGCTGTTTAAGTGCTTTGCGACCGGCGTTGTAATGGTTTACAACTTTATCAGCCGGAAGATTTTCCTGGAGGAGCACGCAGAAAATGAGTGACATTCTGTATTATGTGATTCCCTGTTACAACGAGGAAGAGGTTCTGCCGGAGACGGCCAAGCGTTTGAAGGTGAAGATGACGGGGCTTATGGAGAAGGGATTGATCAGCCGGGAGAGCCGCGTCTGCTTTGTCAACGATGGCTCCAAGGACAGAACCTGGGAGATCATTTCAAGGCTTCACGAAGAGGATCCTTTGTTCTCCGGAATCAATCTGTCCAGGAACCGGGGCCATCAGAATGCACTTCTGGCCGGTCTTATGACGGTGCGGAGCTTTGCGGACATGGTGATTTCCATGGATGCGGATCTGCAGGACGACATCGAGGCCTGCGATGCTATGCTGGCGAAGTATTACGAAGGGTGCGATGTGGTCTACGGCGTTCGGAGTGCACGCACCACGGATACGTGGTTTAAGAGGACAACAGCGGAGAGCTTCTATAAGCTCATGGATAGGTTCGGTGCCAAGGTGGTCTATAACCACGCGGATTATCGTCTCATGAGCCGTCGGGCACTGGACGGGCTTGCTGAGTTTGAGGAGGTGAATCTGTTCCTGCGAGGGATGGTTCCGCTGGTCGGCTACCGGAGCGATGTTGTGT
>CAVBQH010000068.1:0-11895 GCA_963597485.1 Acutalibacteraceae bacterium | reverse complement strand
TGAGGATTTTTGACCTGTGCAATCAGGAAAAAGGGCCAGTTAGTTAGGCCAGTTAGTTAAAAATCGATGCACTAGGCAGCATGGGGGAAAAACGATTTGCTCCCAGCAGCATGATATGAAAGGGCTGCCGCATGGCAGCCCTACGGGTACAGACCTATGATTACAATTGAAAACGGCAAGATAATCAGACGATACGATAAGGAATTGCTGGTAATAGAACCTTGGGGAGAGAATTCTCTCCGCATCCGTGCAACGCAGCGAGCTTCTTTGCTGGAGGATGAGGATTTATCTGCCCTTCTGCCTGATCCGAAGACGACAGCTTCCGAAGCTGCTCTGGATGGAAGCGGGGCGGTATTGACGAATGGCAAGATTCGCGCCGAGCTTTCCGGATCGGGGAAGCTTACTTTCTATAATCAGGAGGGAAAGGTCCTGCTGCAGGAATTCCAAAGAACCCGTGCCATGATGGAGGAGGGACATAAGGAATTCAATTCTGCGCTGGAGATCTATGCCAGAACCTTTGAACCCTATGCCATGATGGATAATTATGCGCTGACGGTTCGCTTTGAGCCGGTGGACGGGGAGAAGATATTTGGCCTTGGCCAGTATCAGCAGCCGTATCTGGACATGAAAGGATGCGTTCTGGAGCTGGCACATCGCAATTCGCAGGCTTCGGTTCCCTTTGCGTTGTCATCAAATGGCTATGGATTCCTCTGGAATAACCCGGGAATCGGTCAAGTTACCTTCGGAAAGAATGTGACGGAGTGGAAGGCTGCTTCGACGAAGCAGATGGACTACTGGATCACGGCAGGAGATACGCCGGCAGAGATTGAACAATCATACGCGGAGGTGTCCGGAAAGGTTCCGATGATGCCGGAATACGGACTTGGCTTCTGGCAGTGCAAGCTTCGGTACAAAACACAGGATGAAATTCTGGAGGTCGCAAGAGAGTATAAGAGAAGAAATCTTCCGATCGATGTGATAGTGGTGGATTATTTCCACTGGCCCTATGAGGGTGACTGGACCTTTGATGAGGATTATTGGCCGGATCCAGAAGGCATGGTGAAGGAGCTGAAGCAGATGGGGATTCACCTGATGGTTTCCATCTGGCCCACCGTAGAGGAGAAATCTTCCAGCTATCCGCATCTCAAGGAAGCCGGCGGTCTGATTCGTTCCGAGCACGGGAAGCGCTTGGGACAGCTGGGCAATGCTGCCATTATTGATGTTACCAATAAAGAGACCCGCAGCTATGTGTGGGATGTGATTCGAAAGAACTACTATGAAAAGGGAATTCACATCTTCTGGCTGGATGAGGCAGAGCCGGAGCTCAACGGGGAACCGGGGTACGGCGGTTATGAGTTCTCGCATTATCGCTATTTCAAGGGCGCTGATGTTGAGGTTGGAAACATCTATCCGAGAGAGTATGCCCGCATGGCCTATGAGGGCATGACAAAGGAAGGCCAGGAGAATATTGTAAATCTGCTGCGCTGTGCATGGGCAGGCTCTCAGCGATACGGGGCACTCGTCTGGTCGGGAGATATTGATTCTTCGTTTGCGTCTCTTAGAAATCAGCTTCGCGCGGGACTTTCTATGGGAATTGCCGGGATTCCGTGGTGGACGACGGATATCGGCGGCTTCCACGGGGGCAATATCTATGATGATGCCTTTAAGGAGGTTTTCACAAGGTGGTTCGAGTTCGGCGCCTTTTGTCCGGTGATGCGGCTTCATGGCTTCCGGGAACCGATTCAGGAGCCGATGAGCAGTGTAAAGGGCGGAAAGTGCCCGTCCGGAGCGGACAATGAAGTGTGGAGCTACGGAGAAGAAATCTATGAGATTTGCAAAAAGTACATGGAACTCCGGGAGAAGCTGCGTCCGTATATGAGAGAAACGATGCAGGCAGCTCACGAAAAGGGAGATCCGGTGATGCGGCCACTGTTCTACGAATTCCCGGATGACGCTGCGGCATGGACGATCGATGATGAATATTTGCTCGGAGCGGATCTTCTGGTAGCACCGATTCTGTATGAAAATATGACAGAAAGAAAGGTATATCTTCCGGCTGGCAGCTGGCGCTCTCTTGCAGATAATAAGGTCTATGAGGGTGGAAAAGAGTACATCGTTCCGGCACCGAAGGACGTTCTTCCGGCCTTTGCAAGGGATGGGAAGCTGAGCGAGATTACGCTGTAGGCGTAGCGGTTTGTTTTTGCCACCGGGGAGATGTCTGTACAGCAGCAATAGGGGATACCGGTCAGATGCCTGCCGGTGATGGTACTGGCGGAGGCATCCGTTTCGTGGAACGAAAAAATATTCAAGCGAATGGCTCCGGCATAGTTCCAAGATCGAAAAGGATGAGGTAGAATCAACGTAAACGTTTACGTTCTGCGGGATCGCCGGCTCCCGGAAGGCGCCGGGGGCCCGCAGAAAGGTGCATTTTAAGGAAACGCTGAGCAGCTACGATTGAATCAGAATTTCCTTAAGTAAGGCGGTAACGACCAGGAGGGGTACAACATGAAATTTACAGATGGTTACTGGCTTCGGAGTGAGAATGTGCAGGCATCGTTTGCCTCGCAGGCTTTCACCGTGGAGGAGATTCCTCACGGCATGCGGATTGCGGCGCCGGAGCGTCCGATCCGTTCCCGGGCGGATGCACTGGATGTCACGGTGCTCTACATCGACATTGTGTCGGCTGGGCACAACGACATCGCAATAACGACGACGCACTATATGGCCTATGATTCGAAGGAGCCGCGCTTTGAGCTGACAGAGAATCCGGATGAGACCAGCGTTTCCATTGATGAGAAGGAAGCGGTGCTGACGGCGGGCGATATGACGGTTCGCGTGAACCGTGAGACCTGCGCCATCTCCTTTGAGGCAGCAGGTCGGCTTCTTACGGGCGCGGGCTTCCGCAATATTGGCTATATGCGGGTGAATAAAAAGCCGGCGTCGCTGCGCATGGATCCGCATTATTTTGAACAGAACTACGAGCCCTACATGCTGACGGAGCTTTCCGTGAAGCCGGGGGAGACCATCTACGGCTTCGGCGAGCGCTTTACACCCTTTGTAAAAAACGGCCAGACCGTCAATCTCTGGAACGAGGACGGCGGTACCGCCAGCGATGTCAGCTACAAGAACATCCCGTTCTATATGAGCAGTGAGGGGTACGGCGTCTTCACGGATCATACAGGACCGGTTTCCTATGAGGTCTGCTCGGAGAAGGTGGGCTTTGTCGGCACCTCTGTTCCGGGTGAGCAGCTGCGGATGCATGTGTTCTACGGGGAGACTCCGGCGGACATCATCAAGGCATATACGGCATTGACGGGACGCCCGGCGCTTCCGCCGGCCTGGAGCTTTGGCCTGTGGCTCTCCACCAGCTTTAAGCCCAGCTACGACGAGAACACCACCAACCAGCTGATCGGCGGCATGCAGGAACGCAGCATTCCGCTCCGGGTGTTCCACTTTGACTGCTACTGGCTCCGGGCACTGCATTGGTGTGATTTCACCTGGGATCCGGCGGTGTTTGCAGATGTGGAGGGTATGATTCAGCGCTACCATGACAAGGGGCTCAAGCTCTGCTGCTGGATCAATCCGTACGTTGCACAGGATACCGAGATGTTCCGTGAGGGCGTGAAGCACGGCTATTTCCTGATGAGAAAAGACGGACACGGCGTCAAGCAGATCGACAACTGGCAGCCGGGACTTGCTCTTGTCGACTTCACCAATCCGGAGGCTTGCAGCTGGTATGCCGGTAAGGTTCGCGGCCTTCTGGATGCGGGAATCGATGCGATTAAGACCGACTTTGGCGAGAGAATTCCGATTGATGTGATCTACCATGACGGCAGTGATCCGATCATGATGCACAACTATTACACATACCTCTACAACCAGGTGGTCTTCACCACACTGGAGGAGTCCAAGGGAAAGGACAATGCGGTGCTCTTCGCCCGCAGTGCGACAGCCGGAAGCCAGAAGTTCCCGATTCACTGGGGCGGCGATTGTGCAGCAACCTATGGCTCCATGGCAGAGACCGTGCACGCAGGTCTGTCCTTTATGATGAGCGGCTTCTCCTTCTGGAGCCATGATATCTCGGGCTTTGAAAGCACGGCTACGCCGGATCTGTACAAGAGATGGGCGCAGTTTGGACTGTTCTCCACCCATTCGAGGCTCCACGGATCGGATTCCTACCGTGTGCCGTGGATCTTTGACGATGAGTCCAATGATGTGGTGCGGTTCTTCAGCGAGCTCAAGTGCCAGATGATGCCGTATTATTTCCACCTGGCCGGAGTAGCACACAGAACCGGCGTGCCGGTGATGCGGCCGATGCCGTTTGTGTTCCACAAGGACCTGGCCTGCCGGTATCTGGATCTGCAGTATATGCTGGGTGATTCGGTACTGGTGGCTCCTATTTTCAATGAGGAGAGCATAGGACGCTTCTATCTGCCGGGCGTGCAGGCAGGCGAGAGCCAGGCTCGCACTGGCAAGTGGGTCGGACTCATTGACGGCGAGATCCTGGACGGCAGCCGCTGGTATGAGAAGAAGTACAGCTACATGAACCTGCCGGTATTCGTCCGGGAGGGTTCGCTTCTGGCCTTTGGCGCGCACAAGGATGTGCCGGATTATGATTACACAGAAGGAACGACGCTGCGTCTGTATCTGCCGGTGGACGGTGAGACGGCAGTGTGCGAGATTCCGGATCTGTCGGCGAACACGGCGGCAGTTGTGAAGGCAACGCGAAACGGCAATACGGTGACCTTTGAGGTGACCGGAACGCTGAAGGACGCAAAGGCAGAGATCATTCTTGAGAGCGGAGAGAAGATTACCGCAGAGCTGACAGGGAATACACAGATCACACTGTAATATGCGGGACCCGTGCATGTCCGGCATGACGATTGTTCACAAGGCGACTTGTGATATCAGGACATGATAGGATATGAGATGTCCGGCAATGCAGATTTGCTGCATGAGTTAGGAATAAGAGAAAGAGGTATGGCTGCTAACAGCAGCCATACCTCTTTTCTTATTCTTCAACGGATTTTACAACGACCCTTTTGCCGGAAAAAGCGATGCCGAACTTCAGAATGCGGCGGATTCCGCACGCATTCATCTCTGCATCGTAATGCATATCGTCAATTTGCTGCAGCGCGGCCTCCGCTAGACCGCACAGCTCATCCTCCGGCAGGTTTTTCTTCCATTTCAGCTCCATAATGACACCGGGATGGACGGAAATTTCCTTTGGAAACAAACCAATGTCATAACGGCCGTCTCCGGACTCCCGGTTGGATCTGATCTGATACTGATCATCCATCAAGGCAATCAGTCCGAGAACAAGGCCATGGTAAAATCCCTCCGTGCCTGCGTCATAAAAACTGATGGATTTGTCAATGTATTCGGATAACGCAGTTTGCAACCTGCGACAGTCATTTAAATAAAGGCCTTCGGCAATTTTATTGGAGGTTGTTCGGCTTACAGCACCTACCTGCAGCATGTGCGCTAAGATCTCATTTCTGTATACCGCTGAAATTTCTTTATTCGGAATGGATACTTCACAAAGGTAGGAACCATCCGTTTGCAATGCCTTTTTTGTCGCCTTTAAATAGCCTGCAACCAGAAGGAGGCTATATACGCTTGCCGGATCGGCGGTCAATGAGCGATAGACAACATTCTGATCAATTCTTACAATCGTTTGCTCTTCCTGCAGAAGAGAATACAGCTTATCGATAACATCTTCTGTGGCAGTCATCAGGACATCTTCCAGAATTTCATTTTTCCCGGTGTTCACCCAATACGCCTGCGGAATGCATCCCCTTGCAATGTAATTGACGACGGACCACGGGTTATAGATCTCCTGATTACCGAACAGATATCCATCGTACCAGGACTTTAGTTCGCCTTCCTTTTCCTCCACTTCGTAGTAGTCCAGCATCGCATGGACTTCATTTTCGGTAAAACCAAAATAGTGGCTGTAGTCCTCGTCCATTACCGAATTGACGATCAGGTTGTTCAGACCGCTGAACATACTTTCCTGTGCAATCCTGAAAATTCCGGTAAGAAACCCATAAGAAAGGTATTTGTTGTCTTTGAAGGCTCCGGAAAAGAAATTCCGCATAAATCCAACGATTTCATTGTAGAAATCTCGGGAATGGCCTTCCTGAATGGGCGTGTCGTATTCGTCAATAATTATGATGGGGGCAATACCATGATGAATTGTCAGCATTTTGGACAATTTTTCAAGAGACGAAGCAAGTTCCACCTCATTGGCAGTCCCGCTCAAAATCTTTGAAAAATACTCCTGTTCATATCCGGAAAGGCGGGGATCCGTCTGCAGCTCCTTATGCCGGTCGTATTCCTCCTGAATCAGACTTTTAATCTTATCGATCGTTGCGCTCCAGGTATTGAATTTTACATCCTTGAAGGTAAGAAAGATTACAGGAAATTTCCCCTGATATTTGCGATACTGTTCTCCGCAATTCCAGATATTCGTGTTTCGGAAATATCGGGAGGTATCTTCGCTTGAGATTTCAAAAAAAACCCGCAGCATGTCCATGTTCAGGGTTTTTCCGAAGCGGCGAGGCCTTGTGAATAGTGATACCAATGGCTTTTTATCCAGAAGATCCCGGATCAGCAAGGTTTTGTCTACATAATAGTATTCCGACTGAGCACGGATATAGTCTGAAATTCCGATGGGCAAAGCTTTTTTGGAAGCCTTCATAAATGCGGTTACCTCTGGTGTCAGTTAGAAAACGGAGCGAATTACGACTGTTCAGGTGCATTATACGTAATTGTTCAGCATCCATCTCGACTTTCCTTTGGAAACCCTCGATGTGACTGAACAGATACCATTATGCATTTATAGGGAGGAAATATCAATTCCGCGGGACAGGAGAAGACGTTTAACAACGCAATAAAAACAGCATAATAACGTGTATTTACTCATATTAGCGCCATGGTAGTCTGTACGTATAAAGGAAAATCAGCTTCGAAAGGAGCTATTAAGGAGAATCCATATGCAAATCGGAAAGAATTGCTGTTTTTATGAAGAGGCAGGTGCACTGCCGGGAGTAAAGTATATTGCCGGCCTGGTGAAAAAGGATATCGAGCTGGTGACAGATGCTCATCCGGAGAGTGCGGACGTGCTGGAAGAAGGCAAAGAATACATCCTGTACGGAACGGTGGGGCACAGCGAGCTCCTGGGAAGACTCGAGCACGAGGGGAAAATAGACCTGTCACCGATCAAGGGGAAACGGGAGGTCTATGTATTTCGGATTATCCAAAATCCGGCGGGAGGAGCGAAGGAAGCGCTCCTGATAGCCGGCAGCGATAAGAGGGGGACGATCTACGGATTATTCCATTTATCGGAGCTTCTGGGGGTGTCGCCGCTTGTTAACTGGAATCACGTCTGGCCCGGAAAGCAGTCCGTCGTAGATTTGGATGAGACGGTGAATGTCATTTCCAAGGAGCCGTCGGTTAAATACCGCGGCTTTTTCATCAATGATGAGTGGCCGGCCTTCGGTACCTGGGCGATGACGCATTTCGGCGGGGTCAATGCGGCCTGCTACGAACGGATCTTTGAGCTGCTGCTGCGTCTCAAGGGCAACTATCTGTGGCCGGCGATGTGGGATTCCAACTTTAACCTGGACGGACCGGGCCTCAAAAGCGCCGAGCTTGCGGATGAGCTGGGCGTTGTGATGAGCACCTCGCATCATGAGCCCTGCATGCGCAGCGGACAGGAGTACAGCATGGTCCGTGGGGCGAATTCTGTCTATGGTGATGCATGGGATTTCCGCAGAAACCCGGCGGGGATCACCAGGTTCTGGAGAGACGGCCTTGTGCGTAACCAGTCGTTTGAGCAGGTGATTACGATGGGAATGCGCGGCGAAAATGACACGGCCATCCTGGGACAGGACGCCACGCTGGAGGACAACATCGAGCTTTTAAGGGATGTGTTGAAAACACAGAATAACCTGATTCGGGAGACCATCTGTGAGGATGTGGGCCGGGTGCCGCGTCAGATCGTGCTGTTCACAGAGGTGGAGGAGTTTTTCTACGGAAATGAAACGGTCAAGGGCCTGATGGGAGATGAGGAGCTTGAGGGCGTGACCTTGATGCTCAGCGACAACAACCACGGCTCCACTCGAACGCTGCCGTCCGAGAAAATGAGGGATCACAAGGGCGGATATGGTATGTACTATCACATGGACATGCACGGCGGAGCCCATGCCTTTCAGTGGATCGGCTCGACCTATCTGCCGAAGGTCTGCGAAGAAATGACCATGGCCTATGACTATGGCGTACGGGAAATCTGGGTGACCAACATCGGTGATATCGGGACACAGGAGCTTGGGCTGTCTTATTTTCTGGATCTGGCGTATGACATCGAAGCGTGGGGCGGCAGAGACTGCGCCATTACACAAAGGTACACCAGGCAGTGGGTGGACCGGCAGTTCGCAGCGGTGTATGACGAGCGTCAAAGAGAGACGATCGATGGGATGCTCTGGGATTATACGGCACTTTTAGCCAAGCGCAGACACGAGGTGATGAATGACCGGGTATTCCATCCGGCGCATTACGGTGAAGCAGATGACGTGCTGCGCATTTCCAATGACATATTGGAACGGGGGAAGAAGCTGTGGCTTTCCTGCCCGAAGCGCCATATGGGGGCTTTCGTGTCCCTTTTGTATTATCCGGCCTGCGCCACAGCGAATTTGATGAAAATGTGGATTTTATCCTCCAGGAATCACCTGTATGCCTGGCAGAACCGTGTGGAGGCGAATATCGTGGCGCAGGAGGTGAATGCCTGCGTGGAAGAGGATGAGCGCTTGATTCGCCAATATCATGAGGTGGATAACGGGTATTTTTACGGACTGGGACTGGGCGAACACATCGGGTTTACCAACTGGAACGATGAGGACTGCAAGTATCCGGTAAGGTACACCATTTATCCGGCCAATCATCCGCGCATGATCATCTCCCGCATTCATGACACCGCATACGTATCCGGCCTGGAGTGGAATGAGAAAAAGCAGGTGTGGCGGGATGCCCTGCGGCCGGACTGCAGCCAGATTGTGTTCGACATTGCATGCGGCAGCAAGGAGCCGGTGGACTACAAGATACGTACGGATTGCGATTGGATGGAGTTTGACAAGACAGAGGGAGAGGTTTCTGTAACGGATCGAGTTGTTTTGCACATACGCAGGGATCGCTTTGAGGGCTTTGTATCAGGAAGCTTTTCCGTGGAGCAGCACGGCGGCGGAACCGCGGTGATTCGGGTAGAGGCGGACAACCGCACTTGGGAGGAGCTGCCGGAGGGGACCTTCCTTGAAAGCGACGGGGGTGTCAGCATGCATGCGGACCATTTCGCTTTTAAAACCGATGCGGCAAAGGGCGGCTTTGGGATCCTCTCTCCATATGGAAGGACCGGAACGGCGATCAAGGCCTATCCGAACACCACCGACTATATGGAAGAAGCGGAACGTCCCTCTGTGACGTACCGGTTTTGGGTGAGAGAAGAAGGGAACTACGAGTTTACATTGTATCTGTCTGCAACCACGCCGGTGGTGTACGAACGCAGGCAGTTCGTCGGTGTGCGGATAAATGACGAGGAGCTGCAGCAGGTGAATACCGTTCGTGAGGTCGACCGGCAGTTCTTCCTAAGTCCCCAGTGGGAGCAGGAGGCAATTGAGCAGATCAAGAAAGTCACGATGGTCTGCCGGTGCCGGGAGGGCCTCAACGAGCTGCAGTATGTTGCTATGAGCCCGGCAGTTATTCTGGAGAAAATAGTGCTTCATAAGGCAGGAACCACGCTGCCGGAGTCCTATCTGGGACCGGCCGAGAGCTACAGAAAGTGTTGAAAAGTTTTCCTTCCGGTGCTATCGTTACTAAGTTGATTACGTAGTGGCAGGGCAATGATGCTCCCATGCAGACAGTCTGCGCGGAGCTTCGTTGCCCTTTTTGTATCAAAAATCCCGGACGGCGGCTGCGAGAGTGTCGCAGACACGGAGCAGCTGATTTTTATTCATGGTGGTACCTGCCACATTTCAACGTGAACCCTCTGCTTGCAGGCAAATTCACGATTGAAATTGGCAGGTGCTGAACAGACATTCAAAGTGATAATACCAAAGGAGGAAGGATGAACATTCGAGGAGGAAGGACGTTTTACGGACAGGACATCGGAATTCTGATGATGGATACCAAATTTCCAAGGCTTGCAGGAGACCCCGGAAATGCAATGACGTTTCCGTTCCCTGTCTGCTATAAGGTGGTACATGATGTCTTTGAGGGCAATAAGCTCCCGCGGGACGCGGATGAGATCCTGCTCAATGCCTTCTGCAAGGCAGCCAAGGAGCTCGAGCGCGACGGATGCCGTGCGATCACGACCTGCTGCGGATTTCTGGCGGGCTTTCAAAGAGAGCTGGCCGATGCGGTGGACATTCCGGTCTTTACAACAACGCTGACGCTGGTCCCCATGATTGCAGCAATGATCGGACGGGATAAGCAGATCGGCATTTTCTCGGAGCGGGCAGAATTCATGACCGATTCCCTGTTCGAGAAGTCCGGATGGACCTCGAAGGATTATAAGATCTGCGTGAGTGACCTGCCGGAGCAGTCGGAATTCAACGAGCTGGTGATCTATAACCGCGAGAGCGGTGATCTGGATGAGATCCGCGAGAGCATCCGCACGATGACAAGAGAGCACATGGCCAAATATCCCGAAACCGGCGCCATCGTACTCGAGTGCCCGAATTTTGCCCCCTTTGGGGATGTGATTTCCAAGGAGAGCGGCGTGCCGGTCTTCGGACTCAATCAGCTGATTGAATTCATCCAAAGCTCGCTGCAGTACCGCTCGTACAAGAACTGAATAGGGAATATCAAAGTGTCAGCGACAGGGTGGCGGATGCATGTCCAGCGTTCGGGGCCTTCCGAGGACCTCGGTGCTTGCGAGCGTTTTATGCGAGCTTAGCACCGCTAGGCCGGAGGGGAGCCGCGAGGCGTCCCCGAACCGGACAGCTCCGCCAGGACCCGTCGCGTCTTGAAGATGGAGGAAGGCAATGAAGGTACTCATCCCGGAACCAATTAATGAAAAGGGAACAGAACTGCTCAAGGAGCACGGCATAGAAGTCATTAAAGGCACCGGCATTGATCCGGAGACATTGGAAAAGGAATGCGTGGATTGCGACGGCATTCTGATCCGAAACGCACATATCACCGGAGAACTCATGGACAAATGCCCGAAGCTGAAGGTCATTTCCATGCACGGCGTCGGCGTCGACTCCATTGACGTGCAGGCAGCAACGGAGCGCGGCATTCAGGTGACCAATGCAGCCAGCTCCAACCAGCGCGCCGTGGCCGAATATACCATTGGTTTGATACTGATGCTGGCCAAGGGCTCCATTGATTACAACAATGAGTTCAAGGAAGGAAATGTAGAGGTTCGCAAGCGTCTGGGAGAAAATGTATCCGGCAAGACGCTGGGTATCATCGGAATGGGCAAGATCGGCACGCAGGTGGCGAAGATGGCAGCCTATGGACTGAACATGAAGGTCATTGGCTACAATCGTCACATTGAATCCCCGGAGAAGCTGGACTATGCCACACTGAGTCCGGATATGAAGCAGGTGATTTCGGAAGCGGATTTCCTCTCTCTCCACCTCCCGGGCTCGGCGTCCACCCGGCATATGATCGGAGAGAAGGAGCTCTCATGGATGAAGCCGACGGCGTATCTGGTGAACACAGGCCGCGGCGAGGTTATCGATGAGGAGGCCCTGATCCGTCTCCTGCAGGATAAAAAGATCCGCGGAGCAGCACTGGACGTCTTTGAAGGAAATCTTCCAAAGCCGGAAAATCCGCTGCTGCACATGAGCAATGTTATTGTAACGCCGCACACCGCAGCCTTTACCGTAGTGG
>CAVBQH010000067.1:0-11914 GCA_963597485.1 Acutalibacteraceae bacterium | reverse complement strand
CCATCCAGACGCTGCGCAAGACGGACATTGTCATAGATGCCGTAGCCGCAGAACAGCTCATCTCCGGCATCCCCGGAGAGGGCCACCGTCACCTTCTTTTTCGCCAGCTTTGACACCAGCATCGTCGGTATCTGCGAGGAATCTGCCATCGGCTCATCAAAGAACTTCGGCAAATCACCAACCAGCTCGAAAAGGTCCCCTTCACCGATTATCTGCTCCTCATGATCTGCCCCCAGATGCCGGGCAATCGCCCTTGCATAGGGCGATTCATCGTATTCCTCCTCTTCAAATCCAATGGAAAAGGTCTGAAGCCGCCCGCTTCCCAGCTGTTCGCTGGCAATGGCGCTGATCAGCGATGAATCGTAGCCGCCGGACAGAAAGGTTCCCAGCGGAACATCTGCCACCATCCGACGCCGCACAGCGGTCTGCAGGTGCAGGCGCAGCTCATCTTTGGCTTCCTTCTCATCGGTGATGCAGGCCTTTCTGTTGTCCTCATACTGCTCGCGGATGCTCCAGTAGCGCCAGGAATGCATCGTATGCTCCCTGACATTCCAGTTCATAACACAGCCTGGTTCCACCTTCCACACATTCTCCAGAATGGTGTCCGGTGCATTAATGTACTCCTGAAACAGGTATCTTGGAAGAACATCCCTTCGTATCCTGCCCTGAAAGCTGGGACTCTTCAGAATCGGAGCAAGGACAGATGCAAACAAAAGCTCCTCTCCGTTCTGAAAGAAATAAAGCGGCTTTTGCCCCATGCGGTCACGAGCCAATATCAGCTCCTGCGTGCTGCAGTCATAAAGGGCAAAGGCAAACATGCCATTGAAATGCTCAACGCAGGAGATCCCCCAGCGCAGATACGCTGCGAGAATAACCTCCGTATCGCAGCTGGAGCGGAATGGATACTCCGGAAGCTCCCTGCGAAGCTCCCGGTAATTATAGATCTCACCATTATAAACAAGGTGAAGACGCCCATCCTCCGTGGACATCGGCTGATGTCCCAGCGGCGACAGGTCCAGAATCGACAGCCGCCTTTGTGCCATACCAAGCGTCTCGCCCCCCGGCAGCTCCCAAAGCTCTGTGCCCGCGTCGTCCGGTCCGCGCTCCTTCATGGTGTCATTCATCAAAGACAGCTGTTCTCTGGTGATGACACGTTTTGAAACATATCCGCATATTCCGCACATAGGTCACCCTGCAAGCTCCATGTAAAAATTCTGCATTTTGACAGCCGCGGTTTCCACGTTATAGCCGGCAGCATCCAGCTGCGCCCCGGCCCTTGCAGAAGCCTCCCGCCGTCCGATGGCATCACCGGCAAGAACCAGGCCCTCTTCTTCATTGGTTGAGGCTGTGCGCCGCTTAATTTCCTTCGCCCACAGAGGCTTATCGCCTTCCCCAATCGGAAGACGAATCACCAGATTCGTAAGCACAGCCTCCTCCGTAATGGTATCGGCAATGACGCAGGGAAGTCCTGCTGCCTGCGCTTCTATCACCGTTCCCGGCATTCCCTCATACAGGGAGGGAAATGCAAATACATCAAAGGCCTGATAGACTGCAGCCGTTTCCTCCCTGGACAGCTGTCCGGTCCAGATCACCTTTTCGCCAAGTCCTGCCTCATCAAATGCCTTCTGTATCTGCGCCTGCAACGTGCCCTTTCCGGCGAATAAAAACCGCACCTCACATCCTGCCAGCTCCTTGCCGACCCCGGCAAGGTAGCCGTGATTTTTAACCGCATCCAAGCGGCCCACGTGTCCGATCACCACAGCATTATCCGGAATCCCATAGCTTGTCCGGATCCGGCGGCGCTTCTCTTCATCAAAGAAAAATGGGGCCAGCTCCAGCGCATTCGGCACCAGCATGATCTTCCCCTCCTCGCATGCTCTGCGGCCGTATACGGAAACGGATGCCTCCTGTGAACAGGAAAGCATCCGGTCGCATTTGCGAGAAAGTGAGCGCCGAAGCCACCTGGTAGCAATTCCTCGTAGACCCGCGTCCACACCGGCGCTTCTGGCATGTGCCATCACCACCGGCACGCCTGCGTCCTTCGCAATCGGAAGGTATATAGAGGCCGTCGATGTCATGTGTCCCTCGACAGCCGTAAAGTCATGATGCGCTGCAAAAAATCTCCTGCACGCTCTCTTGTACTGCCCCACGTTGGCTCCGGTGAAACGAGGCAGTACATAAATTCTCCCGCCCAAGGACAATACTTCATCATCCAGGTCCTCCTTGGGCCGGCGCGCTGCCAATGTATCCGGATCCTCGCAGGTATCCCGGAAGTGCACCAGAAAATCAAACTGGACCTTCGTGCGGTCCATATGCCGGTACAGATCCATTACCCGGGATTCCGCACCTCCGCGATTCAGCTTGCCGAACACATGTAGAATTCGGATCGGTGTCTCCTGCTCCATATCCTGTGTGCTTCCCCTTTGCATAGCGTCGTCTGCCCTCTAAGCACAGCCGATGAATCAGTGCAGCCCAACTACCCTGCCTGTTTTCAGCCCTGCCTGCTCTTTTGCTTTTCATAGCGCTCACGCAGTGCCCGCTTGAGAAGTGCCATTGCGTGCTCCTTCTGCATGCCAAAGGATCCTCGAATCACTGCATCCTGCGCCAGCATCTCGTCATAGGAAATCATCGACTGATTGCTGATGATGTCCTCATAAACAGCAAAATCCTTCTCCTCCAGCGTGTTGCAGTGCACAACAATGGTGGTTACTCCGGATGCCTTTTTGAGGCTGTCCGACTTCCTGTAGGAAATCGGATAAAAGATCAGCTCTGCATACTGGTAGGGGCAGGATCCGAATCCATCGGTCAAACCGGTAAATCCCAAAGAGCGAAGTGCCATCAGCGTATTAAGGTCATAGGAATGAGCCGGTGCCATGAACAGCGTCGTCTCAATTCCATGCTTCTTTAATATTGCCTGTCCCTTGCGGAGTCGATCTCTTTGCTCCTCATAGGATTGTCCTGCAAATTCCGACTTGCGGTTCAACGGCAGAATTCCGCCCTTATCCGTGGAGTATGTGTGATGATAGCCGTGCATACTAAGTGTCCAGCCATCCTTATCCCTAAGATCCTTCACATACTCCCAGAAATCCTCCCTGGGCGGATCAATCTGAAGCTTCGGATCGCGGTTGTCCGGCACAATTCCCAGAAGCGGCCGGACGCCGTATTGATCCAGAATATCCTTGAAGCGCAGAAACTTCTCCCAATTCATCTCTGCTGTTATATCATCCAAACGAATCGCGATTTTCACAACATCACCTCACTGCAAGTTTTCCTTGTACCAGTCAATTGCCAGCGCAATGCCGGCAGCAAAATCATAGGACGGATCATAGCCAAGATTCTCTCTGGCCTTGGATATATCTGCGTTGCTGTCCCGTATATCTCCGGCGCGGGTCGGGCCGAATGCCGGCTCCATCTCAATTCCCAGTGCCTTCGTGATGTCATAATACACATCAATCAGATATTCCCGTCCGCCGGCGCCGATGTTGTAAGCCGTGCCGGACGCCTCCTCCGAAGCCGCGCAGCAGCGAAGGCATCCCTCAATCACATTGTCGATATAGGTAAAATCCCGGCTCTGACGTCCATCTCCGTTAATCGTCGGCTGCTCACCCGCCAGGAGCTGTTTGATAAACTTCGGAATTACCGCTGCATAGACACCATTGGGATCCTGATGCCGTCCGAAGACATTGAAGAACCGCATGCCGTAGGTGTTCAGGCCGTATATCTCCTTGTACATCTGCCCGTACATCTCATCCACTTTCTTCGTCAATGCATACGGAGAAAGCGGTTTGCCCTCCTGCCCTTCCTTTTTCGGAAGCACGGTGGAGTCGCCGTATACGGAGGAGCTTGAGGCATACGCGAATCTCTTCACGCCGTTTTCCCGGGAAGCCTCCATCATGTTGAGTGTTCCGTGAATGTTCACTTCCTCATAGAACAGCGGCATCTCAATGCTGCGCGGTACCGATCCCCAGGCTGCAAGATGAATCACATAGTCGACATTCTCCGTCGCCTTACGGCAGGCATCCAGATTCCGGATATCATCCTGAATGAATGTAAACTTTGGATGCTCCAGATAGGGTGAAATGTTCTCAATATGACCGGTGGAAAGATTGTCCAGCACGCGAACGGTATATCCCTTTTCCAGAATTGCCGCCGCCACATTCGACCCGATGAAGCCGGCGCCGCCGGTCACCAGAAAAACGCTGTCCTTTGGAAACGTTATTTTCTCAAAGCTCATGAATTGATCCTCTTCAGTGATAAGATGCTCGAAATGCCTAAAAGCACTTTACGTACCAACATCATAACACATGCGTACCCGTTCAGCACACAGGCGAACTATTCCTGCATAGCCGCCTCAGCGACCTTTATCATAATGGCACACTCAATTCTCTTGCGGAAAATCTGACATCCGTATTCATAGGTGCCGTGAATATCTCCGGTCGCATGATATCCATTGGCAGCACAGCCTCCGGAGCAATACAGCCTTGCCCAGCAGTTATCACAGTCATGCCGTGCATACACGTTGCAGAGCTTGAATTCGTCGCGAAGCTTTGTGTTCGTTACACCGTCCCAGATGTTCCCCAGCTTATATTCCGGATCGCTGACGAACTGGTGGCAGGGATACAGGTCTCCCCACGCAGTAACCGCCATATATTCCGTTCCGGATCCGCATCCGGAAATCCGCTTATAGATGCACGGACCGTGCTCCAGGTTAATCATGTAATGATAAAAGGTAATGGGTTTGCCTTCCCTTTGTCTGCGGATCATATCCTTAGCCAGAATTTCATACTGCTCGAACAGGATCGGCAGATCCTCCTTGGTCAATGCACTCGGGCTGGACGGATCACAGACGACCGGCTCCATCGACAGCTCCGTAAAGCCCAGGTCATCTGCCATGTGGAACAGATCATTTGTAAAGTCCGGATTATAGTGCGTAAAGGTGCCGCGCATATAATAGCCCTTATTCCCTCTGGCCTTGGCAAATTTCTGGAACTTCGGAACGATGGTGTCGTAGCTCCCCCGCCCCATGCGGTCCACGCGAAACCGGTCATTGACCTCCTTGCGGCCGTCCAGAGAGAGCACCACATTGTGGCATTCCCTGTTAGCCCATTCAATAACCTCGTCATTGACGCCCACACCGTTGGTGGTCAGCGTGAAGCGGAAGTTTTTCTTTTTCTCTTTTTCGATGCTGCGGGCATATGCCACCAAATCCTTGCACACCTGAAAATTCATCAGCGGCTCACCGCCAAAAAAGTCGACCTCCAGATTTCTGCGGAATCCGGAATTCTCCACCAGGAAATCCAGTGCACGTTTTCCCGTCTCGAAGCTCATCAGACCTTCCTTACCATGGAAATTCCCCTGGGAGGCAAAGCAGTAGGAGCAGTTCAGATTGCATGTATGGGTCACCAGAAGACAGAGCGCCTTGATGACGTTGGAACGGTTTTTAAGATCAAATGCCTTATCTGCGAATACATCCTCTGTAAATAGCTTTCCATCCCGGATCAGCTCATCGATGTCCGCAAAGGTGTCTGCCACGTCCTGCTCTGTCAGGCCCTGCTCCTTATATCTGGCAAGGAGCTCCCGGCCGATGGTTTCCCTGTCCTTTCCCGCGTCCAGTCCCGCAATCGCGTCATACGCAATCTCATCGGTAACGTGGACTGCTCCGGAATACACATCAAGAATAATATTGTAGCCGTTTAATTGATATTGATGAATCATATGCCTTCCTGTCTTTTACGTCTAAAAAAAGAGGCCGGAACATCCGAAGATGCTCCGGCCTGCTATCTCTTGATCGAAATACTCCACTCTCGAAAGAGAAACCTCAAAAGAGCTTTCCTTCCTGCAAGTCCTCTGCCGCTGTGTGATCAGTTTTCCTTGTTCTCGCAATCCTGGTTAGCGATTCCGCAGCTGGTCTTGCATGCGCTCTGGCAGGAAGTCTGGCACTCACCGCATCCGCCGTTCTCTGCGCTCTTTGCCATATCACGTGTATTCAGAGTCATAATGTGCTTCATTATTGTATCCTCCCTTAATTGGATTTGTATCAGACATTATTCTATATACTACCCATTTTCTCACATCCTTGTCAAGGCGAATATAGACTGCCGCGACATACAGACGCCGACCGGCAACGGGCCCTTCTCACCATCTGGGATATCCGCCGCAGCAAAGGCCCCCGCCACCGCAGCAAAGATTCAATGCCGCGTTCAGAAGGCAGAGTTTCAAGCACCACCCGGCTGTACTGGACGGTCCGGAGCCGTAGGGATTTTGCCTCTCCTGATACCACGTGGATCCTGCACTCATCCGCTGTACCAGATCCTGATAAATCTGATTGCCCGGCTCCATCTGAGCCGCATTCTTGGCATATTGAAGGGCCACCACATTGTTACCGAGTCCGGAATTGGCAATGGCGCTGTAGTAGTACCACTGTGCAGATCGGTTGGTAATGCTGTTTAGTACATTCAATGCTTCCTGATAGTGCCGGCTGTTTAAATAGTTCACCGCCGCCTGCAGGCGAATCGAATCCTCATCCTGATTCTGACTCTGCCTCTGATAGCTTCTCTGCTGACCGGAAAATCCTCCAAAGCCGCCGCCGAAAAACTCATTCCAGAAGTCCCCGTACCCCTCCTGCCAGGAGGATTCCTGATAGCTTCTGCCCCCTGCGCTGCCGGAGCCTCCATAGGATCCTGAGCCGGCGCTGCTGTAGGGGTGCTGCCGTTCATACATAACCTGCTTATAGGCCGCCTGCACCTGTTTGAATTTTTCTTCTGCCTGCTCCTTGTTGGGATTGTTGATATTGGAATCCGGATGATACTTGCGCGACAGAGTCCGATATGCTTTTTTCACCTCATCATCGGAGGCATCCCGGGACACTCCCAGAATTTGATAGGGATCAGACATCCTGCTGCCCTTCCTTTCCAAAGTCGCCGCCACGTGCGGCACGTACGCTATTGTATCTGGTCCAGACACCCGAGTAAAGAATATTGCGGAGAATAGGGAGATTCTCTACACACGGTAGCAACTCAAAGGCCTCACAGCTGCGGGATATCATCATGGTCAGAATCTGTCTCACCTTCTCGTCAAACTCCGGATCGTCCTTCATAGTCAGGAACGGATTATAGCTTCCGCTCTTCTCATCCTTTTCCAGATCATCATATGCATCCATGAGATACACAAATTTGCCAAGGTAAAAGCCCATCTGCCGCAGCGGCGTCTCCCAGTCGTCCTCGCGGACCGCAAAGAGCTCCGCCATGATGTCGCCAAAATATCCTGCCGCCTTATCAATATCTGTTTCCGATTCAGCCTCCGATGCATGCAGCCGATCCAGCCTGTCTTTGATCACCGCTGCCTTATGTCCGTAATCTGCTCCGGCCCTTGTACTTTTTTTCTTCAGGAGCTTCGACGCCAGAAGCTTATGCATCTTGTGCTCATCGCTCCAATCGTCAAGGCAGGAATAGTAGGACAAAATGATATTCATGTCCGCTGCGTATTCGGTAAATTCATTGCAGCGCGTTGTGTGCTTCTCAAAGGGATGTGCAATGCATCTGGTTTCTCCCCGCGTATCAACGACATCATACAGATCGCTCAGCAGCAGAATGAGGAATGTCATGTCGTAGGTCAGCGTCATCTGTCCGGAGATGCCGTACTGTTCACGCAGCATCCTGCAAAGTCCGCAATAATAGGAGCGATACACCCCTACCTCACGAACCTTCAGTTCCTGCTCATTAATGACAACGTAGCCAAACATAACCCTTCCCCTTTACGTCTAAATCTGCAGTCACTTAGGAGCGCTTTTTAAACTCCTTTCCGCATTTGGGACAGCGAACCATAATTTTGCCCTTCCCCTTCGGAATCCGAATCTTCTGACCGCACTGCGGGCACTTATAAATATGGAAGCCTGCATTTCTCTTTCTCTGTTCGCCGGCACTTGCTGCTTTATAGGAAAGACGCCGAATATGCTCTCCAAGCTTCTCAAAAAAAGCTCCCACAGACCGTCCAAAGCCGCTGCTGCGGAGCTTCGATGTGATCGCAAGGTATTTCTGGTTCTCCTGATACCTCTTTGCAATATTGCGGGAGAACATTCGAAAATACATATAAACCAGCAGCAGCAAAGAAATCCACCACAATACCGGCATGCGCAGAAACATTTCCAGAACAATCAGAACCAGAATAACGCCGGAAAGAAACTGTCCGAATTTGTCAGCACCATACCGTCCCTGCATAAACTGAATGAACTTATAACGAAAGCGATCCCACATAGTTCTTACCTTCACATGTATAAAATGTATGCAATTATTCAGCGCTCATCTCGAATTTGCTATCGCAAATCCTCGATGTGGCTGGCCAGAGGCGCTTCGCGCCTTGGCCGCCTGCCAATTTCAATCGTGAATATGCCTGCAAGCAGTCAATTCACGTTGAAATGTGGCAGGTGCTGAACAGATACAAGTATTTTTATCCCGGGGCTGTTGAATTGCAATGAAGGAACCTCAAAAATACTATTAAAAAAAAATAAAAGGCAGCACATATTCATGTGCTGCCTTTTCGCCGCCGAATGCGTCCGGACAACCGTCCGGAACCCCGCAAGTGCGGTCTTAAAATTCTATGCTGATCAGATGCTCTTCTTTGCAGTCTCTGCCAGTGCAGCAAATCCTGCAGCATCGTTTACTGCCATCTCTGCAAGCATCTTGCGGTTGATGTCGATGCCGGCAACCTTCAGACCATGCATCAGCTGGCTGTAGGAAAGTCCGTTGATTCTTGCAGCTGCATTGATACGTGCGATCCAAAGAGCTCTCATGTCTCTCTTGCGAAGCTTTCTGCCCTCGAACGCAGAATTCTGCGCTCTCATAACCGACTGCTTGGCAACTCTGTACTGACTGGATCTAGCTCCTCTATATCCCTTCGCAAGCTTCAGAACTCTGTTGTGCTTCTTCTTGGCGTTCAAGCCACCCTTAACTCTTGCCATTTCTGATTACCTCCATACAATCCTGTCATGCACCCGAATTAAAGGTAAGGCATGATCTTCTTCATATTCTTTACATTCGTTGCATCCGTAACTGCAGGCTGACGAAGGTTTCTCTTTCTCTTCGTGCTCTTCTTGGTAAGGATGTGACGCTTGTACGCCTTGCTGCGGACAAGCTTGCCGTTTCCGCTAAGCTTGAATCTCTTGGCAGCGGATCTGTTTGTTTTCATTCTAGGCATATCTAGTTCCTCCTTCTGCTCCGGCATCTGCCGGTCTGTTCTATCCTAATCGCCGTTTCTGTCGTCCGATACTATCCGTTCTTCTTCTGTACCAGAAACAGGGACATGGATCTTCCTTCCACCTTCGGTGCCTTATCTACCACAGCGATATCCACCAATGCGTTGGCAAAATCAGTCAGAATGTGAATGCTGTCATTCATATGTGCCATTTCGCGGCCGCGGAAACGAAGCGTCACCTTTACGCGATCACCTCTCTCCAGAAACTTTCTGGCAGAGCCGATCTTGGTATTCAGGTCATTCTGGTCGATGTTGGGAGACATACGAATTTCCTTGATCTCCACCACATGCTGCTTCTTCTTGGCTTCCTTCTCCTTGCGAAGGCGTTCATACTTGAACTTGCCGTAGTCAATAATCCGGCATACCGGCGGCTGCGCAGTTGCTGCGATCAGTACCAGATCCAGCTCTGCATCCCTGGCCATCCTTCTGGCATCCTCTGTGGGCATGACACCAAGCTGCTCGCCGTCCGCCCCGATCACGCGGACCTCTTTATCACGGATCTGCTCATTGATCGGCGTCTCCGGTCTGCGCTGCTGTCTTCGGTTAAAGCTGTTGTTATTAATGGGTTTACCCTCCTCATCCATTAAAAAAACTGACGGCAGATCTCCCACCGTCAGTTCCAGTCACACGTCCAAAGCAAACCTATACCTTCCCTCAACCAGGGAATATACAGACTAACATTTCTGCGAAACCAAATGAACTCTGCCGACGCCCGTAAATGGCCGGTCAGGTGAGAGCCTTGCTCTGCTTCTTTTCGATTGCTCGCGGCACTCGCCGCCTCAATCTCGCATACAATATCACAAGAGACCATTCCGTGTCAACCGCCTTTTGCGTATTCCTCCTCATACCAGGCCTGCAGCATCAGAATGTACCAGATCTGCGGGCGCCAGATATCCCGCTCTATGAAATCCTCCCAGATCCTGTGCACGACGGCCGGATCCAGCAATCCCTGACGGCGCAGCTTGTCCTCTGCAATGAGAGCCTCGGCCCACTCCCGCAGCTCCTTTGTTTTCAGCCATTTTCTCAGCGGAATAGAAAAGCCTTTTTTGGGCCGATCCATCATTTCCTTCGGAACGTACCGGTAGAGGACATCCCGCAGGACCGCCTTCCCCGTATCTCCTTCCCGAAGATATGAAATCGGCAGCGTCCACGCGAATTCAACCACATCTCTGTCCAGAAACGGCACTCTGGTCTCCAGCGATACCGCCATGGCTGTCCGATCGACCTTCACCAGAATGTCATCCGGATGATACATCCGAAGATCCATCAGCATAGCGTCGTGATAAACCTCGCCTGTTATGTCTGTTCCCACCGGGCGATATGCATACGGAAGCTCCGCATGACACAGAGTGATCTTTTTCAGCAGAGGGTCCGCCTCATACGAAAGCCGGAATATTTCCTCCGGCCCCTTCGCCATCAGAATGCGGCTCTTCACCGCAATAAGCTCACTTTTCGGCAACGGACCATAAAGAGCTGCCGCGCCTGCAGCTCTTCGAAGGGGATAAGGGATATTCTTTATCTTGTTCCACTTCCTCGCAGTAGATGAATAATTCAGATATCCGGCGAACAACTCATCTCCTGCATCTCCCGACAGCGAAACCGTCACATGCTCTCTTGTCAGCTTGCTGACGAGGTAGGTCGGAATCTGTGAGGAATCCGCAAAGGGCTCCGCGAACATAGAAGGCAGCAGCGGAATGACGTCCCTGGCATCCTCCTCCGTGATGATCATTTCCGTATGATCCGTCCCCAGGTGTCTTGCAATCTCTCCGGCATATTCCGCCTCGTTGTAGGACGGGTCGTTCATTCCGATCGTAAAGGTCCGGACCTTTCGGTCACTCTGCGTCTGCATGAGTGCGACGATTGTACTGGAATCAATGCCCGCCGACAAAAACGCTCCCAAAGGAACATCCGCCACCATCTGGTCACGGATGGAGTTGCGAAGAAGACGCTCCAATTCCTCTGATGCTTCCTGGCGTGAGCCCCGGAACAGGTTCTTTTGTCCGTGAACTGCCGTTTCCGTCATAGACCAGTAGTTTTCCTGCCGCACCTGATCCCTGTTGTACGGGAAATTCACAGTCAACACGGTGCCAGGCTCCAGCTTCCGGATTCCTTCATAAATCGTATACGGTGCCGGTATAACACCGAATTCCAGGTAGATATCCAGTACCTCGCGGAAGATCGGATTAGAGAACCCCTCTACCGCGCGAATGCTTCCAAGATCAGAGGCGAAAACAAAATGATCTCCCGCCCAGCCATAATATAAAGGCTTTTCGCCTACGCGATCCCGGGCCAGCGTCAGCCGGCGGCTCTCCGGCTCATAGACAGCAATGGCGAACATTCCCTTGCAAAGAGCAAGAGCCTTCTGCATTCCGTAAAATTCAATCGCCTCCTGCAGCACCTCCGTATCGCACGTGCTGCGTAAAGTCAGCTTCCGCCCCTTTTCGGCAAGATCCTTCTCCAGCCGGCGGCGCAGCACCGCATAATTGTAGATTTCCCCGTTGTAAACAATGACCGATTTCCCGGAATGGGACAGCATCGGCTGTGCTCCGTTCTGCGACAGATCAAGAATGGAAAGCCGCTGATGCCCCAGCGTGCATACTCCGTCCTCTGATACCCACGTTCCGCCGCCGTCCGGCCCCCTGTGCAGCATCCGATCCCGCATCCT
>CAVBQH010000066.1:0-12041 GCA_963597485.1 Acutalibacteraceae bacterium | reverse complement strand
TGCCGCCGTTGTCCGGGTGAAGGGCTTTGCACTGCTTGTGATACTCTTTTCTAAGTTCTTCTGCTGTCTTGCAATTCGTAAAGTATGTCATCTTGTTTCCTCCTTATGCCTCAATGGCTGCGATCATCTTGTTAATCTCTTTAACCTTGTTCCAAAACTCTTTTTCTTTGTGCTCCCAGACTTCCGAATTCCTTCCGGCCTCTCTGGCCTCATCTGCAAGTTCTTTGTAGTGGTTCCATCTTTCAGCTGCTGCATCATATGCAAGATTGAGAATTTCAAACTGTGTCATGTCCTGTCCTCCTTTGGTGTTGCCGTTTGTGTTGCTGTCGATGGTTGCATTATCTAACGACGTCGTTAGATTGTAAAGCGGCAAATTGCACAAAATATAACGATGGCGTTTGTGCAAATCTAACGATGGCGATAAAATGGGGGCAAGTATATATTATTTGTAGGAGGTAAGGAAGAATGGTATCTAAAGCACAAATAAAAAGTACTACAAAATACGAGCACAATACCTACGACAAAATAACCTTGCGGTTGAGAAGAGACGCAGAAACCACAAGAAACACAGTGCAGGCCGCCGCCGATGAGGCCGGGGAAAGTCTGAACGGCTACATTCTGGAAGCAGTCCGGCGCCGGATGGAGTCAGGAGAGTAGCAGGAGAGAAAAAACAGAATATAGGTAATAAAAGAGTCTTTCAGGAAGTCCGAAGGACTCTTTTTTTGATGAAAAAACCCTTATTTTTCAATGTTTTTTGCAAAATCATGAGGGTTTTGTATTATATCCATGTAGGTATTTCTTCCTGATCCTCCCAATAGAACGGCAGCGGCCCCAACCGGGGCCAGATCTGCCGGACGAGAAGAAAAGGACCAAAAGAAGAGAAGTACAGAAGAGTAGAAGACCTACATTCAGAGAGTCAGAAGAACAGAACAAGGAAAATCGCCATGATGAACGGATACAATGACGACAACACCATAGAGAGAAAACCGGCCGACCTTCTCGAGGAAGCAGCGCAGCAGGCAGCACAGCAGACAGAAGACACCAGGAACGGCGCAGATTGGACAGGACCGGCACAGAATGCCAGGATGAACGCAGGACCGGAAGAAGACACCACAACGGGACCGGCAGAAGCGCCAGCAGGACGGAAGACAGAGCAAGCCCGGAAGGACGACAGACAGAAGTACAAGCCCAAGAAAGATAGAGTCCTTATGGATGTATCAGATTTCCCAGTAGATGAGAAAGGAAATGCTATTGTCCCGGATGACTTCTTTATGGATCACTACAAAGAGCTACCGGACGGTACAACCAATACAACCGGCAACAGGAAAGCATACAGCGGAGGTTATGTAACCCTTCTAACCGATGAGGACAGAGCAAGAGGAAGAGAGAAGAGAAACGAACTGCAGCAAAAGAAACAATCATTTGCAGAGGCTATAAAGAAAGCTTTATATTCAAAAGCTCCCCGTAAGACTTGTGAAACCCTGGGGTTAGACCTTGAATCTAGTATGCTAGAGTGCATTGTGGCAGCTCAAACCGTCATTGCAGCCGATCAAGGCAAGGGAAGCACAAAAGCAGCCGAATTCCTCAGGGATACGATAGGCGAAAAGCCTGCAGAACGGCAGGAAATCAGCGCCGACATCATCACAGCGGAGGAGAGGGCACTACTGGAGAAGGTAAACGCCAGGCTAAGCCAGCCGGAACGAAGAGCAGAGCAGGAGTAAAGCCATATCTATTTTGTATAATCTGCTATCGAGGTATCGAAAATCCCCGGGGTTATACCTAGCCTGCTTGGCAATATGCACAAATACGAAAAAGATATACAAGAGTTGGACCGGATTTCAGGGTATTTCCGGTCCTTTTTCATGCTCAAGACTTCGCTAAAGAGATGTTTTGCGAATAGTTGAAGGGTAAAGGCTAGTGGCTTCTCTCTACGTAGTGGTATGCCACCAGGCTATAGCTATGCTTGCTGTGGTGCTAGGTCCTGTACCTCTAGCCAGGAGCGTTCCTTCCTCTCCCTGCTGCCCCTCCCCCTCCCCCGGTGGGCCAATCGCGCTCGTCGTCGCTGTGGGGGTACCCTACCGCCCCGCAAAATTTTTTCAAAATTTCAAAACCCAATTTTACAAATCCCACAGTTTTTGTATGCTTGCCCCATGAATGAAGGGATAAAGAATCTGTACAAAGCCGAGCTGGAATATTGCATTGAGAACGAAGGATACTTCGTAGACACCTACGGTCATATCGAGAATAAAGATACGGCAGAAGTAATCGTTCCGTTCCAGATGTGGAAAGCGCAGAGAGAAACGCTTGATAAGTTCCATCGGTGTAGGAGAGTCATTGTCCTTAAAGCGCGTCAGCTAGGGTTTACATGGCTTGCCCTTCATCACATTGCATGGATGCTGCTAAAACCCACAAAGACGGCTATCGGCCTGTCAGAGACAGAGGATAAGGCGAAAGAGCTAGTCAGACGATTAGACCAGGTGATCTTTCGGTACATGCCGGAGCTGATTGCTAAAAAGGGATACATTCCAAAGGGATGGGATGGCCTATGGTATGAATCGACGGCGCTAACGCTTACAGTTCATCATCCGACCGGCAATGATTCTGTGTTCGAGTGTTTCCCGTCATCACCCAATGCAGGCCGATCATTCACAGCAGATGTACTGCTGATGGATGAGTGGGCGTTCCAGCAATTCGACAGAGATATCTGGGCGGCTATCTATCCGACCATCAATAGACCGAATTCAGGTCAGGTAATCGGTATATCCTCCATCAAGCGCGGATCGCTTTTCGAGGAACTGTACACGAATGAAAGCAACTCATTCGAGAAGGTATTCATTCCGTGGTACGCGGACCCTCATAGAAACGAGGAATGGTACAAGGAAACGCAAGCAAACCTTGCTGATCCAGTTTTGATGACTGCCGAGTATCCTGCAACCGTGGAAGAAGCGTTAACGGTTCCTGGTGGAGCGTTCTTCCCGGAGGTCACAGACGATTCATTCATGTCGAATGAACCGCTCAGGGGAAACATCGTAACGTACTTCTCCATGGACTACGGCTTAGATATGTTCGCAGGCTACTGGTATAACCGGGACGCCTACGGCAACACGCAGATTGTACGTGAGGAGTGCCACCCCAATCTGACAATCGGTGCAACGGCAGACATGATTCTGTCGATAACAAGAGAGCTGAGAGACCGTGGAATGATATCGAACGTTCAGCAGTATCTCGCACCGCCTGACTTGTGGAACAGATCGCAGGAGAGCGGCAAGTCGAGAGCGATTCTCTTCCAGGAAGCAGGGCTTGTCTTATCGAAGGTAAACAACGATATTGCGGCAGGGTGCGCAGCGATGAAAGAAATGCTGTCGCATACAGATGGAGCAAAGAGCAGATTAACCATGTTGGGGAATTGTGCTCCCACATTGCTCCGATGTCTCAAAAAAATCCAACGAGACGAGAACCGGCCCAATATATATGCGAACAAGCCTCATGACCTGACACATGCCCCGGACGGCCTTAGATACTACTGCATCTACTGGACCAATCCTGCCGTTGCTTATGAAAACAGAAAACGCATTCATTGGCGGCCAGACATGTACGAAGACTACGAAAATGCGAACGAAGAAGATAGGAAAATGCTGATCGAGCGATGGGGAGAGCCGGATGGCATCTAAATTTTGGAGAAAAGTAAAGAATATGGCAAAAACGATTGCTGAACCGGAACCGAGCAAGCTGAAAGAGTGGAAAGGCAAGTTTGAAACCGCAAGATCGCTGTACGGAGATACGCGTTCCACATTAAAAGAGCTTCAGTCGTACTACGATGGGACACGCACAATGCGCAGTGACCCCAATACCGGCGCAGAAGTAAGCAAAGTTGCAACGAATGTCCGCAATATCGTCTATGAGTTGATCGAATCCGAGGTTGATTCATCGGTTCCGATGCCCAAAGTGCGAGCTATCCATCCAGAAGACGAGGAACTGGCACGAAAAATCGAACATTTACTCGAAAATAAGGTCAAAATGTGCAAACTAACGAACTTAAACGACCTTATGGAGCGAAATGTTCCGATTTTGGGTGGCGATTACTTTCATGTTCAGTGGGATTCAAGTGCAGGGCTACATTGTCAGGTTGGAGATGTAAAAGTAACAGAAGTGCATCCTAAAAAACTCATTCCGCAGCCTGGTGTCATCAATTTTGATGACATGGACTACTTCTTCATCCAGGAAGTAATGACCAAAAAGACAGTAAAGAAGGTGTATGGAGTCGATGTAACCGATGCATCCAATGATGATACTGAAATTTCCGGTGGCATTGAGGACGCAACAACGAACAGCGACCTTGTGACGGTAAATACAGCCTACTACCGGAATGAAGACCATGGAGTCGGCGTTTATGTATGGTGTGACCGGTTCGAATTGCTTGATATGGAGGACTTTGAGGCGCGGCACCTGGATAGATGCACTAAGTGTGGAACCGTCATGGTAGACGGCAAATGTCCTAATTGCGGCGGTACGAAGTCGAAGAAAGCACCGGAAGATTACGAGGAACTGGTTGATGCCATTGAGGTACGGTCCGACTTCAGTGATGAGGACGGCAATCCGATCAACATGCAAGTTGATCCGTATGAGGATCAGGAGCTAGGCGTTCTTGACGAGAATGGACAGCCGGTTCTTGACGAGGGCGGTCAGCCTGTTACCGAGATTAAGAAAACCAAAAAGAAAGTCCCGTACTACAAGCCAAACTGCTATCCGGTTGTACTCCGAAAGAACATCACGGCCAACGATAGGCTTTTAGGTGGTTCCGATACAGAAGCAATCATCGACCAGCAGGACACCATTAAGAAACTTGGCACGAAGATCAACGAGAAACTTCTGAAAGGCGGCTCCTATGTAACACTTCCGCGAGGCGTGAAAGTAGAAACGAATGATAAGGAATTGAAGATCATTCGTGTTTCGAATGCAAATGAAGCGAGTCTCATAAACGTTATCAACGTTCAGCCCAATGTGCAGAACGATGAAACATTCTTGTCCATGAATTATGACTGGGCAAAGAATACGCTTGGTATTACAGATGCTTATCAGGGCAAATTCCAGGCATCCGAAACATCCGGTACGGCAAGACAGTACGCCATCAATCAGGCGGCAGGCCGACTGGAATCAAAGCGGATCATGAAGAATGAGGCATACGCAAAGCTCTACGAAATCATGTTTAAGTTTTGGCTTGCCTATGCGGACCAGACGCAGGAAATCACGGCGCAGCAAGCAGACGGCACGCAAACCTACGATGAGATAGATAGGCACGAGTTCCTTAGAATTGACGCGGCAGGCGAGTTCTATTGGGATGATGAATTCATCTTTGATACTGACCCCACATCGACTCTCATGATGAACAGAGAGAGCTTGTGGAACCAGGCAGATCAGAAGTTACAGTCCGGTGCATTCGGACAGCTTGGAGAACTTGAAACGATTCAGACCTATTGGACGTTCATGAAAGCATCTGGCTATCCAAATGCTGGAATGGCGCTAGATGCGGTTAAGCAGAGAATGCAGGCGCAGCAGGAACAGTTGCAAGAACAACAGATGATGGCAATGCAGCAGGGAATGCAGGACGCACAGGCGCAGGAAGGGGGACAAGGTGAAATGCCCAATATGTAGCATTGAGGGACGTATTACATCAAACAAACTCGTCAGGCGGCAAGACGGAACGCTGGCTTACAAAATGGAAATCTCATGCAGGAATAAGCAGTGTGCCCAGTATGGGAAAGTCATCAACACTACGTATCATCCAGTAAACGTGTCTGATGATGAGTAACTTTTTATAGATTCGCAGGGAAAGCGTAAAAATCCAAAGGAGTTTCAATGTTTTTCAACAAATTCTTTGATACTGACACAGATATCGGAGGAACAACAAGCGAGAACATGACTGATGTCGCTGACCAGTCACAGGCCGATGAGGATGCGGAAGTAGTCTACACATCCAAAGACCAGCTGGAGGATGAATCCTCTGACGAATCAGACGCAGAAGAAAACGGCGAAAACGCTGAATCCGCCAATCAGCAGTCTGCGGAAGAAAATTCGAGATATGCAGCAATGAGAAGAAAGGCAGAAGCGGATGCCGAGAAGAAGTACAAGGCAATCCAGAGTTCTGTCGATCAGAAGTTTGCTGCAATGTTCTCTGGCTACACCAACCCGGTAACTGGAAAACCTATTCAGAGCGCTGCGGATTATGCAGAAGCCTTTGCGGCACAGCAGAAACAGCAGCAGGAACAGAAGTTAAAGGATGCCGGTATTGATCCTGAACTGATTAACAAGACAGTTCAGCAGGAGGTTCAGTCTAGCCCTGTAATGCAGCAGGCGCAGGCAGTTCTCTTAAAGCAACAGCAAGATGAAGCAAACAGAATGATAGAAGAAGATGTTCGAAACATCGGAGCTATCGACCCAACGGTTTCCAGCATTGAGGATTTGCGGGCACAGGACAACTTCGTAGATGTCGTCAACTACTGCAATGCACATCCCGGAGCAAGGCTTTCCGATGCATACAAGATCATCAACTTCGAGCGTTTAACCAACGTACAGAAGCAAGCGGCGAAACAGGCGGCGATCAATCAGGCAAAGTCCAAAACCCACCTGAATAAGGCAAGCGGCCTTAATGGCACATCAGATGGAGACGATATACCTTCTGCTGAATTCGATAAGTGGAGAGAGTGGTTCCCTGAGAAATCCGCTAAGGAACTGCGAGTTTTGTACAACAAATCAAAGAAAGCAGGTAAATAATCATGGCAGTTACGATTCGTGACAATACAAAAAACGGTTCCCTCTGGAATGAGTGGGCAAAGTTTATCAATGCGGCTATTTTCGATGCAGATGCACAGCAGAACAAGTATGACGATCTGCTGAACGCACTTGCTATCGTGGATAAGTCCAGCAGATTCGGTGAGAAAGCAACCACTATCGGCGGACTGGGGGACTTCACCGTAAAGACCGAGGGCGCAGTTGCCGATGTCGATACGTTTGAGGAAGGATACTCCAAACTGATCGAGCACATCACGTTCTCTAAGGACTTCACAATCTCTAAAGAGCTGATGGACGATAACCAGATTGCAGAGGCAAAGACCAAGGCAATCAACATGGTGCAGGCATACAAGAGAACTAGAGCAAAGTTCGTTACGCAGGCGCTTGTTTCCTCTGTAGGGACCACCACCACCATGAGCTTTGGCGGCAAGACCGGAATCGACATTTCCGCACCGGATGGATTGGCACTGTTTAATGGTGCGCATACCCTCAAGACCGTGTCTGGCAAGACTGTATCTAACCTGTACTCAGACGAACTGGGCAAGGACACTGTCGCGCTGAACAAGCTTGCGAACAAGATGAGAAACTTCACGGATGATCGCGGCGAGGTTCTGGGATTCGATGCAGATACCATCATCATTCCTGGCGATGATCCGGAATATGAGGATTTCGTAAAGAGAATCATTGGCACAGACGGAGAAGTTGGTTCCAACAACAACGATATCAACACGCAGCGTGGCAAGTGGAAGCTGGTTGTTGATTACCTGTGGACTGGAAATACCGGACATCCCGCAATCCTTATGTCCTCTCAGGCAAACAAGGCCCTGCGGGCAACCAGGTTCTACAACAGAACTGAGCTGGACGTTGCAAACGATGTAGATGTGCATTCCAGAAACATGACCTACAACGGCTTCGCTAGATGCTCGGTAGGATTCACGAACTGGCGCCACGTTCTTCTTTGCGGCTCCAAGGATGCCTCCGCAACCGCTCTTGCTTGATGATTGATAGGGAGGGGCGACAGCCCCTCCTTTTATTCAATATAGGAGAAAGCCATGAAAGAAGTAGGCGAAATCATTGAAATAGACGGCAAGAAATACGAAGTAACGTTTGTTGCCGGTGAAAACTTTTCATACAAGCCGTATGAGGAACACAAAGAAGTGGAAGTGAAACACAGGAGAAGGACAAAGAATGTCTAAGAACGTTATCACCTGGGGAGATATAAAGCTTGCCACACTGCAAAAGCTCTTTTCAGCGAACGGAACAACGATTCAGGTTGATACTTCAAACTCCGAATATATCTATGCTATGCCGCAGACGGCCAATGAAGCACTTGAGCTTTTGTCTACGTCAGGAAAATTCATCGTAAAGAAATACACGTATATCAATAGGCCGTATGAGCCATCGTATGGAATTATGTCTGACATTCAGATTGCGGATGATTCATGGTCGTGCAATGCGAAAGGCACTAAATCGTACTATTTTCGGTCTATGGGGAAACTTACATTAACGGTTTCCGTGAATGGAGAAACCGTTGAGACAGTAGAACTGAGTGACGATAACTTCGCTGTGCATCGAGGGTTGTTAGATACGGATAGTGATGATGAAGTAACACTTACGTTTTCTGCCGACTATCCTGCACATGTCAGGAACATTGCGATGTATTCTGTTCGGTTTGAGAAAGAATCCGATGTACAGCCTTATGAAAAGTACATTCGTATCGACATGAAGGATGTGGCAGAAGATTTCTACCAGCTCGCA
Source organism: Acutalibacteraceae bacterium (assembly GCA_963597485.1). Taxonomy (GTDB): domain Bacteria; phylum Bacillota; class Clostridia; order Lachnospirales; family Lachnospiraceae; genus CAG-791. The sequence goes on along the minus strand of CAVBQH010000066.1, from coordinate 3,494 downwards.
CCGAATGAAGTGTATCAGGAAACTGACGATGATCCCTATTATATTGCGGCAGAGCAGTACTACCAAGAGGCAGGGAAGTATCTTGTGATTCCTAGAGCACAGGCAGGCGATTATACGATTTATTACAGGGCATATCCCAGTCAGATAACAAAGGATACGCCTGATTCATACGAATTATCCATTGACCCAGAGGTTGCGGCGTTGATTCCGCTTTACATGGCCTCACAGCTTTACAAAGATGATGACAACGGAATCGCAACATCATACCGGAATGAGTTTGAAGTAGGGCGTGAGGTACTGTCTCAACAGGCAGACGTGCAATCACTGGAATGTTTTCAATCGGTATATGGGTGGGTGTAAATGGCAACACAATTCAAGGTCCCTTCCAGTCCAACAATACGTGTATATCAGAACAACGACTTTCTTGGATGCGACTTTACATCTGATGCATCGACCGTTGACGATACGAAATCTCCGAATTGCGTAAACATGATACGGTCTGTTCCTGGAAAAGTCCGCAAACGGATGGGATATCACAAAATCATTGATTATGGCGAAACAATATATGGCGTTCATAAATTCGTGGCAAATGATTCCATTCTCATCCATGCTGGGAACAAGCTGTACAATTTCCGTGCGTTGAACGGGAAAGACTGGCAAAGCGGCGATGATGAAATTGTGGATTATAACGATGACAATGTCGTTCTGCTTTCAGGCCTTCCGGACCCAATGTGTGAAACTATGGCGCGCCATAGAAGTATCTCCTATGAGCTGAACAGCTTGCTAATCATTCTCGATGGAACGTGTGTCCACTATTTTGACGGCGAAAAAGCAGGGCTTCTGTCTGATATCGCATATATTCCAACATTGTATGTTGGTCTTAACCCAGACGGAAGTTCACCGTCTGATTCGATCGATCAGTATGAATCCATCAATCTGATCCAGCCGGCATGGATTGAGCAGTTCACTGTAGATAGCAGTAATGCAAGTGCAACGGTATTTCAGCTTTCCAGAGAGAATTTGGATGTAACACCTGTTAAAGCATGGGTTATGGATTCAGAAGGGGAATGGATTGAAAAAAAAGAAGGGACGGATTTCTCTGTAGATAGAAATCTTGGAACGGTAACATTTGCGACTGCACCAGGAGTATCACCGGCCCTTCCATCGGACAATGTAAAGATTCAAGCCTATCGAACGGCAGATGGGTACATGGAGCAGATTAACCATTGCACCATTGGAACGCTGTTTGGCGTTGGCGGTGCAAATGACAGACTGTTCGTGTCCGGGAATGACGACAAGGGGAAGGATTCAGAGGGAAATTTCTACAATCGTTACAACTGGGACTGGCATTCAGAAATTTATGATCCCACATATTTCCCTGATGACAGTTATTCAAGGCTTGGTTCTGACGCAACTCCAATCGTTGGGTACTCGATCATCAACAACTATCTTGCAACGCATAAGGGCGGAGAAGAACAGGCACAGTCCATATTGCTACGGTCAGGTGATCTCGTGGACAATGTTCCCACATTCAAACTCGTAAATACGCTACAGGGGACAGGAGCGGTTGCTAGGTACTCTTTTTGCTATCTCGAAACAGAGCCACTTTTTCTAACCAACCTTGGCGTATATGCGGTTACGGCACAGGACATAACCGGAGAGAAGTATGCACAGAATCGAAGCTATTATCTGGATGGAAAGCTTTTGCAAGAAGAAAACCTTGATAACGCGGCGGCATATGTTTACAAGGACTTCTATATGTTATGCGTGAACAATCACGTGTATGTTATCGACGGGCTTCAACCTATCAGAACGGACAAATCACAGCCGTATGCGACAAGACAGTATGTTGGATTCTACTGGGAGAATGTCCCTGCAATGTGCTTTTTCGAGGTAAATGAGGAGCTGTATTTTGGTTCATCCGATGGAACGATACACAAGTTTTATACGGATGATACAAATCCTTTTTCGTACAACGACAATGGCGAAAAGATAAAGTGCGTGTGGGAAACATCGGATGTGTCGGAACAGTTATTTTACAAGAACAAGACATATCGGTATCTTGCGCTGCGATGTATGCCAGAGAGCATTTCTTCTGTTGAGATATGGGGCCAGAGACACGGATTGTGGGAGCTAATAAAGAGCGAAACATCCATCTTGAGATACTTTAAATTCTCTGGAACGGTGTTTTCTAAGTTTTCATTTTCAACAGACGCAACGGCAAAGATATCGTCTACAAAAGTTCGCTTGAAGAAGCTGGATCATGTCAGGTTTAGATTCATCAACGAAGAATTAAACGAGCCATTGGCCATCAATGATTTTGCAATCGAGTATACGCAAAATGGGAATCATAAGGGGTAATAGACATGGCATTTAACAGAATTACAGAGGCCGATAAGGATAATAAAGGGGTATCAGGATTACCAGATACTCCCAATATGACTACGGCAGAATTGCAGGAGCGGTTTGATAGTCTGGCTAATTTGTCTCTCGACAAAATAAACCAGCTAATCGCGGAGCTTGAAGAAACGAGTGCTGCCGGAAATATCGGAATTGTGGCACCGTCCACGGTAAAATCCGGTAACACGTTGCAGGCGGTTATCAATGCTATTGCAAGCAGTACAAATAAGAACACGGCAGATTCGCATACGCACATCAATAAAGAAGTTCTGGATGCCATTTCGTCAAGCAACACGAAGTCATGGAATGCGCTGGTAACTTTGCTGAAGAGTGTAGAGAACATTCAAAATGTTTTAACAGATTCAAAAACAAGCGTTCCGACCGCTCATGCCGTCTATGATGCGATGCACACCATGTCGTTTGAAGATGTGAATGAATCGCTGAATTCTGCGCTTAATCAGATATCTGACGCAAAGACGGATGCAACAACCGGACTTGATGCTCTGGTGGCGCAGGCAGAAGCGAGTGCAACAACGGCATCGACTAAAGCAAACGAAGCAGCATCCAGTGCAAGCACTGCAGAAACTGCAAGAGCGGTTGCTGAGTCGGCGGCCGAGAGCGCTGCAACATCCGCAAGTAATGCTGCTCAAAGTGCAAACGCTGCTTCTGTCTCTGCTACTTCAGCAAGTACATCTGCTGATTCTGCAAAGGCTTCTGCATCCTCTGCTGCAGAGAATGCAACGAGTGCGGCCAGCAGTGCAACAACAGCATCGACAAATGCCAATAAGACAACGACAGACAGTAATAATGCGAAAGTGTATATGGAGTCTGCTCTTGCCAGCAAGGCTGCGGCAGCTGATTCCGCGAGTGCAGCCGCTGACAGTGCGACGAAAGCGGAACTGTCAGAATCATGGGCGGTAGGCGGCACAGGAAAGCGTGATGGGGAGGACACAAACAACGCGAAATACTGGTGCGAACAGGCACAAGAGACTGTCACGGGCGTATCGTCCTTTAATGGCAGATTTGGAGCGGTAACACCTCAATCTGGTGATTACTCATACAACCAGATCAGCGGCACACCTACAGCGGCTACA